>JAZGGI010000029.1 GCA_036480375.1 Candidatus Zixiibacteriota bacterium | reverse complement strand
CCGCATACACGCTCATGGAAGGAGTGGCGACGGCGGAAGGTATTGATACCGTGATGAAGCTTGGCTTGGCTCATCCAATGGGACCGCTGACATTGGCTGATTTTATCGGACTCGATGTTTGCCTGGCGATACTGGAAGTGCTGCATGACGGACTGGGTGATCCCAAATATCGTCCCTGTCCTTTACTTAGAAAAATGGTTCAGGCCGGCTATCTTGGTCGAAAATCCGGCTGAGGATTTTATAACTACGAGTAAGGAGTCCAATTAATGGATTTTAATCTCACCGAAGATGATCTGATGATCAAGGAAGCGGCGGCCGAGTTCGCCGCCAAACGCATCTTTCCCAACGCGGAAAAATGGGATGAGGAGGGAAATGTACCTCAGGAAATTTTGGACGAACTGGCCGAATTGGGATATTTTGGCATGATGTTGCCGGAAGAATACGGAGGTCTGGAGCTTCCCTCGGTAACTTTTAATCTGGCCATGGAAGAGCTGGCGGCCGCTTGCGCCGGTTTGACGATCATGATTTCGGTTCACAATTCGCTTTGTTGTGAAGCAGTGAATCGATTCGGTTCGGATGAATTAAAGAAAAAATATTTGCCTCAAATGGCCGCCGGCTCGATTGGCTCATACTGTCTGACTGAGCCTGATGCAGGTACCGATGCCGCTTCGATTAAAACTTCGGCGGTAAAGAAGGGTGATAAATATATAATTAACGGCACCAAGGCCTTTGTTACCAGCGGCGGGTTGGCCGGATTTTATATTGTTTTTGCGGTTACCGATCCGGACAAAGGCTCCAAAGGTATTTCCTGTTTTATCATTCCCAAGGGTACTCCCGGCGTGAATCTTGGCGCTCCGGAAAAGAAGATGGGTATCAAAGTTTCCGATACTCGCGAAATTTCATTTACGGATGTCGAGATAGATGCTGCCAATATAATCGGCGAGGAAGGAACCGGATTCAAAATGGCGGTCATTCTGCTCAACAATGGCCGGATTGGTGTATCATTTCAGGCCCTTGGAATCGCACGAGCCGCTTATGAAGAAGCTCTCAAGTATTCCAAGGAGAGGATACAATTTGGCCAACCGATATGTAATTTTCAGGCGATTCAATTTAAGCTGGCCGAAATGGCGACCAGAATCGACGCCGCCAAATTATTGGCGTTGAGGGCGGCTTCAATGAAGGATAATGGTCAATTTATCGCTACTGAAGCGGCTATGTCGAAACTGGTATGTTCGCAGACGGCGAATTGGGTCGCCAATGAAGCGGTTCAGATACATGGCGGATATGGTTATATGAAAGAATATCCAGTTGAGCGGTATTTTCGCGATGCCCGAGTAACCGAAATTTATGAGGGCACGACTGAAGCTCAGAAAATAGTTATATCACGCCAATTACTTAAGGATTAATGGTGTTTTTAGATAAAAAACATCTTGAATATAGAGAAAAAATCAGGGATTTTTCCGAGGAAAAGATAGCCCCCTATGCGGCCGAAATTGACGAGGAACAAAAGTTCCGCGTTGGGAGCCTAAAGGATCTCGCGTCAGAAGGGCTTATGGGGATGGTTGTCTCCGAAGATTACGGCGGTTCTATGGTTGATACTGTGTCGTACTCAATCGCGGTAGAAGAACTATCGCGAGTTTGCGGTTCGACCGGTATTATTATCGCGGCCCACAATAGCCTCGGTTGTTTTCCAATACATAAATTTGGTTCGGAGAATCAAAAGAAGAAATATTTGCCCCGGGGTACTGAGGGCGGCGAACTTTTGGCTTTTGGTTTGACCGAACCTGAAGCGGGGTCCGATGCCGGAGCCACAAGAACTACCTCTGTCAAAAACGGAGATGGGTGGATAGTAAACGGAACCAAATGTTTCATTACTTCGGCATCGAATGCTTTTGCTTCAGTGATTACCGCGAAGACGTCGGATGAGCCCGGTGTTAAAGGGATATCATCGTTTATTCTTGAAAAAGAATGGGAAGGTTACGAGATTGGTAAAAAGGAAAATAAGCTGGGTTTGAGAGGGTCGGATACGGCTTTTATGCATTTTACCGATGTTAAGGTTCCTCCCGAAAACCTGCTTGCTGAATTGGGCGACGGTTTCAAGCAGTTTATGATTACGCTTGACGGCGGTAGAATATCAATAGGGGCCATGGCTCTCGGATTGGCTCAGGGCGCCTATGAATGTGCCGTTAAATATGCCGCCGAGAAAACGGTCAATGGAAAACCAATCGGGACGACTCAGGCGATTCAATGGAAACTGGCTGATATGGCGACTGAAATAGAAGCGGCACGTTACATGGTATATGGTGCTTCAATGATGAAAGATGCCGGGGTGAAATTTTCAAAAGAATCGGCGATGGCCAAACTCTATGCTTCTGAAGTTGGTCGGCGGGCGGCTGAACGGGCTTTGGATATTCTGGGTGAGGTTGGCATAATAACCAATAAATATCCCGCCGAACGAATCCTGCGGGATGTCAAGTTATGTGAAATCGGCGAGGGTACTTCGGAAATCCAACGAATTGTTATCGCTCGCGATGTTCTGAAATCCGTTATGGCTAAATAATCTGGAGGATAAATTTTGAAAACGCATGATGCCGTATATCATAATTATTACGTCGGTGAATTAACTTTGGGGCGGCAGGTAATATATATGCTGACGTTTAACGTATTGTTGATTGCTTCGTCGTATATTCAATTTCCTTTGCCGTTTTCACCCGTTCCGGTTACGGCGCAGACTATGGCGGTATTGGCCTGCGGTTTGTTCCTTGGTCCACTTCGAGGAACTTTTACGGTAATTGTATATCTGCTTGAGGGCTCGCTGGGTTTGCCGGTTTTCGCTGGCGGCTCGGCTGGAATCGCTAAATTAATCGGTCCAACCGGAGGATATTTGATAGGATTCGCCGCGGCTGCGTTTGTTGTCGGCTTGTTGTCGGAGAAAATTCAGTCAATGAATTATTCTAAGCTTCTGGCGGTTTTGACGACAGGGACGGTTGTGATATTTATTCCAGGTGTTTCCGTTGTGTCGCTATACGCACCTGAAGGACAAGCTCTGGTAATGGGACTATATCCGTTTCTACCGGGAGCGGTTGCGAAAATTATCCTGACGGCCTCGTCTTTAGCGGCTTATAAAAAAATAAGAAAATCGTTATAAGCTTTTAAAATTATCTTTTTGGCCCGGATATTTCAATCCGGGCTTTTTATTTATGGCAAAATTCCGATTCTATATGTATAATGGCAAAAATTGGAAATATTCCCGGAGGATTAAGTGAAGAAGATAGTTCTATCAATCATTATTTATATGTTTTCTGTTTCTACGGTTTCGGCCCAGGTTTTACAGCGGGCACCATCATTGTCTGATTACTGGCCCGAGGGTAAGAAAAAAACTTACAAGTTTTTGGTAGATAGCATTGAGGTGGGAAAACTTGATGCCACTAATACGGGGATGGAGGATGGACTCTGGAAGATTGAGGAAAACCTCTTTTTGAATTTTATAAAAATCGGTATCAGTGATATTCGCATGACTGAAAGTAAGCTTTATCTGCATCCCGATGGAACCTTCAATAATATTGAAATGGCGATTACAATTGATACCGTGTATGAAACTCTTATTGCTCACTTTGACTCAATTGAGAACAAAATCAATATGACAATCAATGAAAATGTAAGCTATAATTACTATTCGCATGTTCCCGGGCCGGTGTTCTCCTGCGATGATAATATGTTTGATCAAATTGAAATCATTCTGGCGATGAATGATCTCAATCCTGCTGAAAACATAAAGGTTCCAATTTATACTTTTAAGAGTCGGTACTATGTTGATTATGAATTTGATGTGATTGGAAAAACGGCGATTCGATATGGAAATTTCGCTGATTCAGTCTGGGAAGTAAAAATGATTTACCCCGCTGATTTGACAGTGTTCATTAATGAGCGGCACGAATTGGTTCGGCTGGAATATCCCAATCGCAATCTTGTATTTGAACTTGAGCGAAACGTATTTGAAGATTCGGGCACGGCAGCAGTTTTTGAGGATGAGGGATTTTTTACCAACCATATTAGAAGAATGCCAATTTATGGCGCCTATTTACTGTGCGCGTTTGTTTGGGTGTTGTTTCTGGGGCGTGAAGCTACACGATTGAAGGTTGCGTATATATATTTCATTGCCGGGGGTATCCTTTATTATTTTCTGATGATTTCTCTAATTCCATTGCAGCAGGAATATTCCTTAAAGTTTCTTTTCCCGGCGATTCAAGCCGATGAATCGATTTATGTTCCGGCCCTGGGTTCTTCGATTATGGTTGGCATATTTCATGCGATATTTAAACTAATACTTTTGATGATTCTTGTAACACTATTAAATAATAAGAGGATAAACGCACTGCATATTGGCGCGTTTGTTGGCGCGGGTCTGGGATTTGTCGAATCATCTTATATTACGGGTCCTATGTTTCAAGCGGGAGTTTTACCCGTGGCAACAATTGTTGAGAGAGCATTTACCATATTATTTCATACCGCTCTTGGGGCTTTATTAGGCTATGGGATTGCTCGAAGAAAGACCTTGTTGTTTTGGCTATACGCGGTAATTATCCATTCGTTTGTCGTTTACCTTATTGTATTCGTTCAATCGAATATTCTTGAGATCAAGACTCTTGCGATAATAACGGTCGCTTATTACATCCTGACGGCAATCACGGTTTTTTATGCTCGTCGAAATTATTTACGACAAATCGCCGGAAGTAAAAGGAAGCGATAAATAGAATGTTGTTTGCCGGGATTGATATCGGAGCGACTAATATCAAGTATGGATTGGTTGAATCAGATGGAAAGATTAAATTTCGGGGAAAAATCACCACTCCCGGAACCGGACTGCCCAATAAATTATTTGAAAAAATAATATATTGCGCCGAACAATTACTGTTTGAAGCGGATGATTTGGATTTGCCTGTTGGCTACCTTGGAGTCGGGTCGCCGGGAGCGATTAATGTCAAGACTGGAGTAGTCGCCGGGGCATGTCCTAATATACCCGGATGGGTCGGGTTTCATTTGCGAGACCGATTATCGGAGCATTTAAATATCCCCATATTTATTGATAATGACGCCAATTGCGCCGGATTGGCCGAGTATCGATTTGGCGCGGGACAGGGTTATGAAGATATAATTTGTTTGACTGTCGGCACCGGTATTGGCGGAGGCATAATTAGAAATGGTGAAATTTATCATGGCAGCAATTATTCGGCCGGTGAGATTGGTCATACCAGGATTATTATAGATAAATCAGGCGGATTTGAATCGGATATACTTGAGAGATTAGTTTCATCTCGTGCCATTTTGATGCGGGTGAAAAATCGTCTCGAGCAGGAGATGACTCCTGCCTTTCAAAATATTCTGGGTGGGGATTTATCACGACTCACGATCCGGAGGGTATTTAGCGCCTTGAACAAAGGAGATAAAATCGCTCATGACGTAATTAATGAATCGGCGCGAATTTTGGGGGTGGCTTTATCGGGAATTGTAAATTTATTGAATCCTGAACTGATTATAATCGGGGGCGGAGTTGCTGAAGGCGGGCATAAATTTGTCGATATCGCCAGGGAAACGATTATGTCGGAATGTCTGCCGGTAGCCGCTGAAACATTGGAAGTTGTTCCTACCCGGATGGGTAATGATGCCGGATTTATCGGTGCGGCATTCTTAGGCGAGGGCAAAAGATAGTATTAAATATAAATCCTTAAAGTTTGGAGTTGACAAGAGCTTAAGTTTTCATAAATTGGCACATCTAAATGCAGATGCCGCCCTAGCTCAGTCGGTAGAGCAACGGACTGAAAATCCGTGTGTCCGCAGTTCAATTCTGCGGGGCGGCACTTTTTTGTTTAATAAGCCACCGTAGCTCAGATGGTAGAGCAATTGATTCGTAATCAGTAGGTCAGCGGTTCGATCCCGCTCGGTGGCTCTTAATATTTCTTAATTATCCTAAAATCAGCGCTTAAATAAGTATAGAGCATGCCCGAAATAATTTGACAAATGTTTTAATTGGCCTTATTTTGTGCGTCTATATTAATTTGATATTTTGTGTTTTTTGAGGAGGATATTCCTAAGATGGCTATGACCACAGACAAGATTCGCAACATTGGATTGGTTGGACAGCGCGGCGCCGGAAAAACGACTTTAGCCGAAGCAATGGCTTATTCCGCCGGTGTTACCAACCGGCTCGGTTCGACGGATGAGGGTACGACAATTTCCGATTACACCGAAGAAGAAAAATCAAGGCAAACATCCTTGAACTTATCCTTAATAAATTGCCCGTGGAAAAATATTAAAATCAATATCGCGGATACTCCCGGTCATATGGACTTCGTGGGCGAGGTTCTCTCCGGTCTGGCGGTAGTTGATTCGGCGATTATGACGGTCAATGCCGGCAGTGGAGTTGAGGTCGGAACTCTTCAGTATTTTAATTTTCTGGAAAAGGCCAGGAAACCAACCATCTTCGCTGTGAATCGCCTCGATAAGGAAAACGCGAATTTCAATCGAAATTTGGCGGCTTTACAGGAAGCATTCGGCAATAAAGTTATCCCGATTCAAATTCCGATCGGCGCGGCGGATAAATTTTCCGGCGTTGTGGATTTGATCAGGATGAAAGCGATCTCATTTGACGATAAGGGCAAGCAAACTCTCGGTGACATTCCCGGAGACATGCAATCTGATTGTAATGCGGCCCGTGAAAAATTGGTAGAGGTTGTCGCGGAATCAAATGACGATTTATTGGAAAAATTCTTTGAAGAAGGCACCCTGTCGGATGATGAATTTAAAGCCGGCTTAAAAAATGGTATCGCCTCATCATCTATTTATCCCGTATTGGCCTGCGCGGCAACCAGTAATATTGGCGTGTCATCGATTCTTGATCTGGCCGTTGAATATTTGCCAAATCCATCTGAGGTAGTTCCGGTAAAAGCCAAAAACGCCGGCAATGACGAAGAAGTGGAGATTGCCTGTTCTACGGACAATCCAACCGCGGTTTACGTTTTTAAGACAATTAGTGAACAACATGTCGGCGATCTTTCTTTGGTTAAAGTCTTTTCCGGAAAAATCAATTCCGGACTGGAGCTAACCAATGTACAAACCGGTTCGGAACGAGTAGGCCAGATCTATGAATTAACCGGTAAAGACCGCAAAGAAGTTGACGGAGCCAACGCGGGTGATATCGTGGGGCTGGTTAAGCTCAAAAACACTCATACCGGAAATTCACTTTGCATTAAAAGCAATCAGGTTATTTTGCCGGAGCCGGATTATCCAGAGCCGGTAATGGATATGACCATCAGACCCAAGGCCAAAGGCGATGATGAAAAAATGGGATTGGGGCTTAATAAGCTTAATGAGTCGGATCCGACTTTTAGGGTTGTGCAGGACCCGGCGCTGAGGCAAACTTTGCTTTTTGGCCAGGGTGATGCTCAGATTGATTTGTTGGTCGATAAATTAAAGACCCGATTCGGCGTTGAAGTAGAGCTTGATCGTCCGAGAATTCCATATCGTGAAACTATTCGCGCCAAGACTGAAATCCAGGGAAAATATAAGAAGCAATCCGGGGGGCGGGGTCAGTATGGTGACTGCTGGCTGAGGATGGAGCCCAAACCGCGGGGCGATGGATTTGAATTTTCTGATGAGATTAAGGGCGGAGTCATACCCAGTAAGTTTGTTCCCTCGGTCCAAAAAGGGGTTGTGGAGGCGATGCAGGAAGGGATACTATGCGGCTCGCCGGTAGTTGATACAAAGGTAACGGTTTATTTCGGTTCTTATCATTCCGTAGATTCTTCGGACATGGCGTTTAAGATGGCAGGAATAATGGCCTTTAGGAACGGTTACCCGAATTGTAAACCGGTTATTCTCGAACCAATCTATAATGTTGCAATTTTCGTTCCGGACGATTACACCGGTGATGTCATGGGCGATATTTCATCGCGCCGCGGCAAGATTATCGGTATGGATCCTCTGGGTAAGAGGCAGAGAGTCAGGGCCAGCGTGCCTCAGGCTGAATTGTATAAATATTCCGTTGATTTGAGGTCGATGACACAGGGACAGGGAGTTTATTCTCGCGAATTTTCGCATTATGAAGAAGTTCCCCCTGATATCTCACAGAAATTGCAGGAGGAATACAAGGCGTCAAAGGGTCAGGAATAGACTGCAGGCAATTTGGGGCCCGACAAAAATAATTGGTCAGGCTTCAAAGATTAATTGCATTTTCTATTGACAAAGTACGTCCTAATCTAATATTATTGAAATTTAATCGCCGGATGCAAGCAGCCGGTATAATCTTAACGAGGTAATGTAGGGCAGTGGATATGAATCGTAAAATCTTTTTCGCAGTTGTTATGTCGTTTTTTGTTTTTTCTTCGATGGTATTGGCGCAATATGAAGATGAGCCTTATGTCGAAGGTTTTGTCGGGGGCAATTTTACTTCACCGAGCGGTTATATGAAAAATGATTTGGTACCCGATAGTCTTAATGCCACGGGTGGCTTAGGTTTCATTATTGGGGGTGGATATTATTTTAGATCAAACCTGATTCTGGGATTGTATTTCAGCATGAACAATATGGGAGCAAACGATATCGACCTAAATCATCGGGTTTTCGATTTTGGTATTTACACAAAATATTTTATTAAGGATCTTTCTGAGTCTTCTTTTTCGCCCTACGTTAAGGTTTCAGGCGGACTGGCTTTCAGCAAACTAATCACCAAAGTAACCAGTAACGGCGGCGTTACCTTCCGGGAATTATCTTATTCACCGGCTTTGGGAGTTGATGTCGCGCTTGGATTGCATTGGAAGACCAATGAATATGGGGCTCTTTATTTTGAAGGCGGTTACAAAACTGATTTAATGGATGGCGTTACCGGCGAATTTAAAGGCGTTGATTATCCATGGCTGGATAATAATAATTTCCTGATAATACGCGCCGGTGTCATATTTAATATTGGTCCCAAAGAATAATTAAATAGAAAAATCCGAAAAAAAACCTTTTCTCCGGCATGAGAAAAGGTTTTTTTTGTACAAATAGGAATACTTAAAGGGATAAAAATATGCCCAAAATTCTAATTGTCGATGACGAGGCCGCCCAGCGCGATATGCTGTCGGGCTTTTTGGAAAAAAAAGGATTTCAGGTTTCGAAGGCATCAAACGGTCAGGAGGCTCTGGATATATATTCCAATATATTCGCTCCCGTCGCTGTAATCGATATGAAAATGCCGGAAATGGGCGGTCTTGAATTGCTGAGTAAATTAAGAGATATAAATCCCTTTATTCAAGTGATAGTTTTAACCGCGTTCGGTACGGTGGAAACAGCCGTTGAAGCGATGCAAAGTGGAGCATACGGATATCTGACCAAACCTGTCAATCTTGAAGAATTACTTATAAACTTAAAAAGGGCCGCAGAAAAAAACCGACTGATAGTTGACATTGACTTACTAAAACGAACCCAGATGGAATTGGCAGATATACCTGAATTGATTGGAGAGTCAGGGGCTCTAATGCAGGTGCGTTCTCTTGTCTCGCGGGTTGGGCCGACCGATTCGACCGTTATGATTACCGGCCCCTCAGGTTCCGGAAAGGGACTTATCGCCGAAATACTGCATCGACTGTCGCCTCGAAAAGAAAATCGATTTGTACCGCTAAATTGCGCTTCACTTCCGGAAACTCTGTTGGAATCCGAATTGTTCGGCCATGAAAAGGGCGCTTTTACCGGGGCCGATAAAAAGCGACCGGGAAGGTTTGAGTTGGCCGATGGAGGAACGATTTTCCTGGATGAAATTGGAGATATGACGCCAGCGATGCAGGCCAAGCTTCTGCGCGTGCTGGAAGACGGCAGCTTTGAACCTTTGGGTTCCGATAAATCCAAAAAAGTTGATGTCAGGGTCATTTCAGCCACTAATCGGGATTTGAAAAGACTTATAGAGGAAGGGAAATTCAGGCAGGATCTATTCTTCCGAATAAATACCGTTAATATTGAAATGCCTCCACTTCGTGAGAGAGGGGGCGACATTTTGACACTGGCCGAATATTTTATAAAAAAATCCGCAATTAAAATGAATAAAAAGATTGAAGGTATTTCCGAATCGGCGGCATCGCTTCTTGTTGCGTACGATTGGCCGGGGAATGTCAGGGAGCTTCAGAATGTTATTGAGAGAGCCGTTGTTTTATCGATTGAGAATATAATCGATATAGATGTTTTACCCGGTCTGAATGTTTCTGAAACTAAAAAATCGCCTTTGCGAAAAATCAGCCTGTCTGATTTGGAGCGAGAACATATCCGGGCGCTTTTGATTTCCGAAAAATGGAATATGCAGAAAACGGCCGATATTCTCGGAATTCATCGCAATACTCTAAGGCAAAAGTTAAAGGATTATAAAATAAATAAAGAGTAAAATCCGTAATTCTGATAGATTAATTTTGGCATGGAGTTTTGCGGGCCGGGAAAATACAGAAAACCGTACAGATATAGAGTATTAAATTGGTTTAATCCTTGGCTGATTTCATAACGGTCGGGGGTTAAGTTTCGCTTATTTTGTGGCGATTTTCTTTATAGTAGGTTATATTTTAGCGTGAACGCAATGGAAGATATAAGATTGTCATTATCTCAAGCCGGCCCTTCAGGCGAATTATCAATTATTCGCGCCGACGGCGTGGTTGATACCCTGACCGCTTCCGAGCTTGAAGTCGCGATTGATACTTTGCTCCGGCAGGACAAGTATAAAATCCTGATTGATTTGGGCGGAGTGGACTATATCTCATCGGCAGGATGGGGGATTTTTGTCTCCAAAATTCAGGAAATCAGGCAAAAATCCGGAGATATTAAACTCGTTAATATGATACCCAATGTTTACGAGATTTATGAACTCCTGGAATTTGAACATATTATTCAGGCTTTTGATTCCATCGAAAGGGGCAAAGACGCCTTTAATATTTCACATGCGGAATCTCCGAATACTGAAAAAGTATGGAAGACGGCTGATAAGATCGTTGATGAAACCGGTAATAGGATACAATCCGCATTTTCTCCCGGCACTAAATCGCGGACACAAAGAGATTCCGGAATTGTTTTCCCAAACGCCGAGCCGGAAGAAATAATCGTTAATCTGGTGGCGGAAGATCCTTTTAGTTCGATATCAGAATTGGTTCAGGACGCATCTGAACTGGCGCCAAAAGTCGATTGGGGCTGGTGGAGGATATTTGGTATTTTGCGCCGAAAAAAATTGCTCAGCCGTCGTTCGCGATTTCGCCTTTCGCGCCGCAAAATTCGCGGACGTTAGAATCATTGTTCTTTTCGCAGAGAGATTCAGAAATTTGGTTTTGAAATAGAAATATATTTTTATATATTGTCTTGCCAACCGTCTTTAAGTAAATCCTCACCGCCCAGAAATTTAGACAATAAGGCTATGTTAATGATGCCTTGACATAATTTATTTTCGTATTAACTTTAATTAGAGAAATAGCCAGCGCGGAAAGCCAATGAAGATAACCGTTATTTACAGTAGCCAGATAATCCTGATGTTAATTTTACTGGGGAGCGTTACCGGTGCTGCCAATGATTCAGATATTTCTTATCAACCGGGCAAAGTGTTAATACTGACAGATAACGGTTTTAGGCCCACATTAAATACACTCTTTTCAAAAGTCAGCGCAACCGACGCAGGCTTTTATCAGGGATGGACTTTACGCTCATTGGCGGAAAGTTATTCTACAAAATATTTTGGGAAAAAAGCGGCCAGCGAGACTTTTCTGGCGGATTTGTATATTCTTGATTTTCCTGACACAATTGATGTAATGGACGTAATAGGCAATATTCAAAAGAGTCCGGGAGTGCGTCTGGTTGAGCCCGATTATAAAATGGAATTATTCGACTGGCCATCGGATTCCTTGTTTGAATATCAATGGTATTATCATAACAGCGGTCAAGAATACTATGGAGTTATTCGTCACGAAGGCGAAAACAATGATACTTTATATTTGGCAACCGGCCTGGCGGGTGAAGATATCAAATTGTCAACGGTTTATGATAACGTACCCGCTGACGCCGTTGAGGTGATTGTGGCAATTCTCGATACGGGCGTTGATTACGGACATCCCGATCTGCAGGGAAATATATTTTTCAATCAAGATGATATTCCGGGCAATGACATCGATGACGATCATAATGGGTTAGTAGATGATTATGTGGGATGGGATTTTTCCGGAAATTCATTATCGGTATTCGGCGCCATTGGAGATAGCGATCCGTCCGATAATGTCGGTCACGGGACTCATATCGCCGGTTTGATCGCTGCCAAATGGAATCAAACGGGAATTTCGGGTTTTCCGGGAAATATAAAGATTTTGCCTGTCAAAATTTTCCCGAGGGCGTTTCAATCTGTGACGGTTCCGGCCATTATTTATGCCGTAGAAATGGGCGCACGAGTTATGAACCTGAGCTGGGGCTCTCCCTATGAGATGGGGATACTTCACGAAGCAATAAAATATGCGCATAGCCGTGGATGCATTCTGGTTGCGGCGGCAGGAAACTTTGGAAATAGCATCACGGTTGTTCCGGCGGGTTTTGACGAAACGTTTACAGTCGGGGGAACAAACTCTCACGGATATGTAACGTATTTTTCTTCCTACGGGCCATCTCTTGATATAGTCGCGCCGGGCCGGGATATTTTATCGCTTCGGGCAAGAAATACCGATTTATATGAAGATGAGGAACCGGGGCTGCGCATTATTGCCGAAGATTATATTCTGGCCGACGGCACCTCGATGTCGGCGCCGCTGGTCGCTGGAGCGGCGGCAATGTTATGGTCTTTTAATCCTTCTTTGGATGCGGCAGCGATTGAACAAACTCTCAGAGAAACGGCTGATGATATTCTGGATCCTTTCAATACCGGCGATAATTTGCCTGGATATGATACTTTATCGGGCTGGGGGCGTCTCAACGTCGGAACCGCTTTTCAATCGCTTAATGGGCCGACAGTTTATCTGACAAATCCCGGCAACGCGGAGATTGTCCGGGGCGATATTCCGATCGGAATCGCAGTCACCGGAGATTATTCCGGATTTGCCAGACTTTATGTGGGCGAAGGGAAATTTCCGGAAGAATGGACTCTGCTTAAAGAGACATCGACGGCTACGGATGATTCACAATTTTTTATCTGGGATAGCGACGGACTGGTAGGATATTATACTTTTCGACTTGATAGCGAAGCAGGAAATCATGAAATAACATGCCGCCTGATTAATGCGGGTGGGGCTTATTTAAGCTCCCCGATAAATGGAGAAGAGTATAAATACCTAATTTCAATTCATGGATCGGCTTTCGGCCAGGAATATGATTCCGTCGTAGCTTCTTATCATGCGGCGGATGCGAGTGAATATAGTAAGATATTTAGTAGTCCTCAGATGTACTTCGATGAATTCGTGGTTGACTGGCCGATATTCTCACTCGAAACCGGATCATATATACTAAAGATAGAATCACATTGCGGGGCCCAGGTTTATTCAGATTTAGCCGAGATTAATATTGTCAATACTATGCGATCCGGATTTCCGAAAGCTCATCCCGGATTTATGGCTTTTTCTCCCGGTACATCTGATATCGACGGCGATGGTAAAAAAGAAATTGTGGTCGGGACGGATCACGGCGTTTATGCCTATAACGATGACGGCTCAATTCTTCCCGGATTTCCGGTTGATACTGATAAGGATATGAGGGCGATACCTTCTTTTGATGACATTGATGGGGATGGGTTGACTGATATTATCATTTCGGGTAAAAGTATTTTGGCTTGTTACAATTATATGGGTCAGTCATTGAGCGGATGGCCACGGCAAGCCTCGACCGGTATGACTTACTATACCTATCCGGTTGTGACGGCTACCGAGTTATTCGATTATTCCGATTCGGTAGCGCTCTATATGTCGCCATACGGTGAGGTCAGGGCATACAAATTTGACGGCACGTCCTATTTTTATTCGCTCGATGGACTGTTTACCGCTCTTGATCCGAATATCTTTGATACTTTGACTAATAGTGGATTATCGGCCCCGTTTGTGACGGCAACAGATTTGGAAAATGACAATACGATTGACGTAGTCGCAATTTATGGCACTACGATTGATGAATCCGGAGTGTATGTCTGGAATGGAAGAAACGGGCTGGCCTTGCCGGGATGGGAATCGCCGCAGGCTCGTAATATCCGCCTGACAGGGGGAGGCGTCCTGGCTGACCTTGATGAGAACGGTACTCTCGAAATAATTGTCGCCGGTGAAGATGCCAGCGGAGCCAATGGCATCTGGGCGTTAGAGAACGGGAAAGAGGATTTGCCGGGGTGGCCGGTTTTTCTACCCGCGATTGATGACTGGATTTCTACTGTACCGGTGAGTGTCGATTTTGACGGGGATGGACGCAAAGAGGTTATCATTGCCTATTATAATTGGGATTTCGCTCATGTCTATGCTTTTAATCATGACGGATCGCCGTGCAAAGATAATCCGTCATATCTGCCTCGAGGATTATTGCTGACGGTCCAAAATACATTGGGACATATTATAATCGCCGATTTAGACGGTAACGGCACTCAAAATATTATCAGTCGAGCCGGGCATTTATTCCCATATACAGCGAGTTATGAGAAAATTTATGTCTGGGAACCGGATGGTACTCCGACTCCCGGGTTCCCCATTATAACTCCGACGCCGGCATCCAGAGTATATTCGACGCCAAATACTCCGGTGGTGGATGATCTGGACGGTGATGGCACGACGGAGATTATTTTATGCGGCGACGCTAACGAGCTTTTTGTCTGGAATCTGGGAACGCCATATATACCCGAAAATATGCTCTGGCCGAAATTTTTAGGAGACGATAAAAATACCGGTGTCAATCCCCATCGAGGAACGCCTACGGCAATCGATGAGTCAAATTCCCACATACCCCTGACTTTTGAAATTACAAGCAATTATCCTAATCCGTTTAATCCTGAAACAACTGTTCAATTCACTCTGGATCGAGGAGGGGATATTAAATTGGATATCTATAATATCCTGGGTCAGCATGTAAACCGGTTGGCGGACGGATATTATCCGGCCGGATCGCATCAGGTTGTCTGGAGCGGCACTGATAATACGGGAAAACCTGTCGCCTCCGGAATTTATCTGGTGCGCCTCAGTGATACCAAAAGAATCTCAACGCATAAAATGATTTTAATGAAATGATTAGATTTATTCTTGTCATATTGATTATGCTGGCATCTTTAGGCGCGGCCGATGATTTTATATATCATGGTTCCTTTTTATGGAATGATATTAGAGATGTTAAAGCGCAAGACAATTATCTGTATTGCGCTTTTCAAAACGGTATCGGCATTGTAAATCTTGATTATGACTATTCAAAAAAATATCTTTTTTCGGATGTTGAAATTCCCGGAGATCCTTACAAAATACAAGTGTTTGATGATTTGCTGGTCACCGAGACCGAATCGGGAGAAATATATCTGGTAGATATATCAAATCCTGCGGCGCCTCAAATGATGGGGTCATTTGTACCGGAATGGGAAATTTGGGATTGGGAATATGTGGATAATTTCTTATACGCCGCGATTGAATATGACGGCGTGGTCCGGTATGACATATCCGACCCGGAAAACATCCTGTTTGATGACAGCAGTATGACCGGTATCAGGGTGATTGATCTCGAAGTATCATCGTCTCGTCTGTTCGCCCTTGACGATTATAACGGATTACTGATTTACGAACCGGATTCCGAAGGATTTGGCGAGGCGGTCTCTCAAATGTTGCTGCCCGAACAGGCCATTTCTTTTTCAATTTATGGCGACACAATTTACGCCGGAATTCGTCCGACCGGATATATGGTCGGTTCGATTGGCGATATCGCTAATCCTGTTTACCTTGAAACGAGAGAATCGTTTATTCGCGGCGATAATATATTCATTACAAATTACGGTACGGTTATCTCCAATGGTGCGGTGGGTTTCGAATTGATTTATGGTGAAGGAGAAACACGAATTGATCAGATTTTCCCCATAAATGAAACTCTTGGTTTTGGTGAAGTATTTTCATATAAAGGACACAATTATATAACTTACGCGCACAGGGAAAAAGGATTTGTTACTTACATTATAGACGACCCGCAAACGCTTGATATAATATACCCGAGCATGGTGTATGCTTCTCCGGGACCGATAAAACAATTGGAATTTCACAATTCAAGGTTGCATACCATCGGACCAAACAATCGCTATGAAATCTATGACATCTCAAATCCGGATAATCCCGTTCGTTCCGGGCGTCTGATTAATCCTCCTTATCGTCCGGCGGGAATGTTTTCAAAAGGAGATACGATATTTGTCGGGGATCATATGACCGGGATGATCTTCCCGGCGTTGGATAATGGCTTCGGCAATCCTGATTTAATCCAACCTTTTTTCTCGATATCGATTTCATTAGGTCAACCTCGAATCATCGAAGATTATTTTTATAACGGCGATCTCATCTATACCTATTACCTGCGATTTATGAAAGGCGTCAGAAGGGATATCGACGGGATAACTCTCGATATTATCAATTGGGAGTTTGAAACGACCACTACTGCGGTTTGTTTTAGGGACAATTTGTTATATCGCGGAACATCCGACGATAAGCTTGAAGTGTATGTAATTGAAAATGATTTTGGTTTACAATTGATCGATGCTACCGAGATCTATGGCCAGGTCAATGATTTCTTAGTTGATGATACAATGATATATATGGCATCATCTGATGGTTTTTACGCCTCGGTGACTAATAGCCCCGGATTACCTTATATCCCTGCCTTGTTCCTGTTTCATTCAATTGCTAATGCCTCTCAATTGGAAATGGAAAACGGAAATATTTATGTGGCCAGCGACGATGGTATATTCGTTTATAATATGTCCAATCCTTTATCGGATGTACTTCTATTTTCAGGGGGAAAGCCGGTTTCCAAATTAGCCGTTCATGGCAATTATATTGCCGCCTCGGATGAGAAGGCTGTCTATATTTATTCAATTCCGATGACAAGCGTTGAAGAGAATCTTCCCCATAATATAGTCGTCGAAAAGCCGTCAATAAATGGATATCCAAATCCTTTCAATCCATCAATCACGCTGGTATTAAAGAATTTTCGATCGGTCGGGGAAAAAATCGCAATCGATATTTATGATATTTTAGGGAGGAAATTACGATCACTGTCAGCTTCTGCCGTTCCTTCTTTGGCTGGAAACACTGAAGTTTACTGGGATGGAAAAGACGATGCCGGTCGGTATGTCTCTTCCGGAATTTATTTATTTAGGGCTCATGCCCGTAACGAATCTGCGTTTTTCAAGGCGGTTTTGGTAAAATAATAGACTTTATTACCGCCTAATTGTATCAGTAAGTAACGACAAATTTATCAAAATCCTTGACAATTGATGAATAATTTTTGATTATTCACAAAAGAATTAGGGAGGATGATCATGAAAAAATCGCTTCGTATAACGTTAACCGTATTTTTCTCGATTATATTTATTGGGGGTACTGTCAGTGCGGGCAAGATCGGTGAGATAAAGGATAAGATATTCACGGATAAAGATCACGGTATATCTCTGGCGGTTCCGGATGGTTATTCAGCCAAGATAGGCTCAAAATCAAAAATATCGCTTCGGTTGACATTAATGGATAAAAGCCCGGTATATCCTCGTCATTTTTTGGGGGGCAATGAGGATTATGCCCAGGTACCAACCTTGAAACTATTGATAGATACCTGCAGTTCCACCGTCGATGAATTTATCGCAACTATGCTCAATCCTGAGTTTAATTCCAAACAGAAAAAGTTTTTCCTAAGACATTTCAAAATTATCGCCAAGCCTCATGATATATTAAAAAGCGGAAATATATCGATCCAGAAAACAAAGGTCGCGCTCCTGGAAGTCCGTCAAGCATATGAAATGCAAATTTCGAATCGTGGTTCTGATCGGGCTAATGCTATTAATGATTATCTGACGGGGTGGATGTTTTTTGCGGTTCGGGACGGTAAAATATATATGATGCATTTTATAAGTGAATACCAAACGAGCGCGAATTATACTCCAATTTGGAACGCAGTGGTTAATAGTATTAAATTCGCCGAAGCCAAAGAATAATTTCCGAAAAGCATGTTTTTCATAACCTGTTTTAGCATAGCTGAAATGGGTTATTTTATATTGACCGGCAAAAAGTTATCTGTTATATAACTTCTTGTTGTATTACCTGTATCAAGGAGGATATATGTGGGCATTTTGGACCGTTTTGATAGTCATTCTGATTGTTATTTTGATCGGATTTGCGGTGTTCAACGCTCAGGAAATGGTGACAGTCGATTTATTCTTCTCCAAATATATCAATATTCCGATGATCGTAGTTGCTTATATGGCATTTACATTTGGGGTATTGATTTCCTTCTTGCTTTTCGTCTCAATATATTTCAGGCAAATATCGGATATTCGGAAATTTAAGAGGCTCGCCGATTCACTTAGTTCTGAGATTTCCGCTCTGCGCAATCGTCCGATTGAAGAAGCGTCGGATAGTTTTATACTTTCAGAAAAGGATGAAAACAAATGACCGAAGCAATCTATCTTTTTCTGTTAGCCATTGTTGTCGCGGCGGCTATCGCCGTTTACTGGTTTCGGCGCGGACAAGAAGAAACCTTTTCACCTGATCCGGGAACGTATATTGAAGGTCTTAAAGCATTATTACGTGATCAGGATGAACAGGCTTTCGCGATGCTCAAGGAGACGGTCTTAAACGATACCGGTAATATCCATGCCTATATTCACCTGGGCAATATATTCCGCCGCCGGAAAAAATATGATCAAGCCATGAAGGTTCATCGAGATTTAACGCATCGAGGAAATCTGACGGAATCGGAGAAACAAGAAATTCTCATGGCTTTATATAAAGATTATCATGCTCTCGGAGACGAGCAGACAGCCATAAAAGCCATAAAAGAATTATTGAAGTTAATGCCGAAAAATAGAAACGCGCTGCAAATTTTGTTGAGATGGCTGGAGAAAAATTGTGAATGGAAAGAAGCGGCCCTGACCCGAAAACAAATTGACAAACTTGAAAAAGTTGATTCCGGTTCTCTCCTGGCGCTGTATAAAGTTTTTGGAGGGGATGAATTAAGCGAAAAAGGCGATACTCACCGGGCGCGGTTGTTTTATAAAGAAGCCCTGCATATTGACAAGAATTGTCTGGCCGCATACGTTGCCATCGGGGAAAGTTATTATGGTGAGCAGCGTCTTGACGATGCCCTGGAATACTGGACAAAGGTTGTCGCGCTCAATCCGCGCAAAAGCCAGGTTGTCTTTGAGCGGTTGAAAAGGGCTTATTTTGAGGTCGGACATTACGGAGAATACGCTGATACTCTGGCGAAACTTCTGCAGGCGTTTCCCGAGCATTTGACGGCTCGCCTGGAACTGGCCTATTTCCTCGAGAAAAAAGGTGAAACCAATACGGCACGGGAACACTTCGTCGCGGGTCAGGATCATCACCCCGATTCTCTTATTGCCAAACTCGGATTGTACCGCCTGAATCGCGAAACCGATCGCAAAGAAGCGGCCGAAAATATTTTCAAACAGATTATGCAAATTGCGGTGAAACGAGAAGCCAAGTCTTTTGTGTGCAAAGAATGCGACTTGGTGGTTGATAATAAAATCTGGCTGTGTCCTCGGTGCAAAGCTGTCGATTCTTTTAACTAAATACTACCGGGATATGAAGTACTTATTAATCACGATATTTATCTTTGGTATTTCGGGTATAAGTCTCGCTGATGATAAAATTGATGAAATTTATCAATTGTTTTCAAAGGGCGAAATAAGCCGAGCCAAAAACGAATTCTCCGAATTACGTCAGACAACCGTTAGAGACGGGAATCGTCTTTTTATGGCTTCGCTTCTGGAGCCGGACGGCAAATCGGCACAGGATAAAATTGAAGCCGCGCTCCGGTCTGACCTTGACGGCAAGTATCAGGAAGAAGCCTATTTCAGGCTAATTCAATTGGCGGCGGTGGAAAACGATACATCAAAAGTGATATCTTCCGGAAAATCATTTCTTGATATATGGGAAACGAGCCGTTTTCGGGAGCAGGTTTTGGCAATATTGTCAGCCTATGAAACGCGCGATTCGAAAAGCCGGGGGAGATATTTTAAACTATTGAGCGATGAATATCCCGCTTCTTATTTCGGTCAATATTCCCGACTTTATCAGGCGGAAAACGCCTATAAAAAAGGGAATTATAAGACGGCAACGACAATGTGCCGAAGGATCAATAATTCTCCAAATGACGATTTAACTGCCGCCAGTTTAATCCTTTTATCTAAGATAGGGCTTAAAAATAATAACGCTGAGCGGGCTTTATTTAATTATAATATTTTGCGGGAACAATATCGCCACGCTATCGGAGAAGAAGAATTGCTGGAAGCCCTGAAAAACATCTCAGACGAAAAATCCGGACAAGAATCCACAGAGGTTTTTGAGGGCATTACTTATTCGGTTCAGGTTGGTGTCTTTGCCGATAAGGGCAATGCCAGGAATATGGAAAAACGGGCGGAAAGCTATGGCTATGATAGTCGGATTAAGAAACGGAGAATATCCGGCCGCGAATATTATGTGGTTTTGGCCGGCAAATTTGCGACTATGCAGGAGGCTGTGACGGCCAGGCAAAAATTGGAAATGGGTGAGAACGAACCTTTTAAGGTAATTACCAATGATGAAAAATAGCGGTTTGACGCCGATGATGCGGCAATATTACCGCTTCAAAGACAAATATCCCGACAAAATTCTGTTCTTCCGCATGGGCGACTTTTATGAGATGTTTGGCGATGACGCTGTCGAAGCGGCGCCGATTCTCGGTATTGCTTTGACATCCCGTTCAGGGGATGCCAAGAACTCTATTCCACTCTGCGGCATCCCGCATCATGCGCTGGATAAATATTTACCCCGCCTGATCGACGCCGGCAGGAAAGTGGTTATTTGTGAGCAGGTCGAAGACCCCAAAAAAGCCAAAGGGATTGTCAAGCGGGATGTGGTTGAAATCATCACTCCCGGAACATCAACATTGGAATCCTCGCTGGCTCCCTCGCATGATTCATACCTGGCCGCCTTATTTGGAGATAACAAAAAAATGGCGCTGGCCCGGCTGGAGTTGTCGACCGGAGAATTTTCAGTCATTGAGGATGATCCCGATATTATTTATGATCGTTTGGCCATGGCTCCACCAAAAGAACTATTAACGCCCGATGACAATTCCTCGGATTTATTTGAGCGAATAACTAAAAACGGTTCGACCAAAAATATCACTCCTCTGGAAAATATCTATTTTGATTTTCGTTTGAGCAAAGAGACGCTGTGCCGGTTTTTCTCTGTTTCAACCCTCGATGGTTTCGGCCTTAGATATATGAAGCGAAGTGTATCGGCGGCGGGAGCGATCTTTAGATATTTACAGGATAACAAGCAGGATAGGTTAAAGCACATCACGGGAATTAAAATCGGATTGGCCGACCAGCGTATGCTTTTGGATGCCGCGACAATACGAAACCTTGAACTCTTTTCTAACCTGGCCATAGGGGATGAGAAGCATTCATTTTTCTGGGCTATCAATCGCACCGGCTCGGCATTTGGAGCGCGGCGACTGCGCAGGTCGATTGCGGCTCCTTTTATAGAAAAAGATAAGATACTGTATCGCCAGGGCGGAGTGGTCGAATTATTTAACGATAGTTTGAAGTCTGACAAAATTTCGCTGCTTTTTAAGAAAATTCCAGATCTGGAAAGATTAAACGGCCGGTTGGGATTAGGTAAGGCCAACCCGCGGACTATGCTTGCCTTACGGGATGCCATGCTAATCGCTGAAGAAATCAGAAGTTATTTGTCGGAATCATCGTCATCGATGTTTAAAACGATTTATTCTTCTGCGCCAATTCTTAAGCCGGTTGCGGAAAAAATCGGTTTGGCGATCAGAGAAGACGCTTCACCAACATCGCACAACGGCGGCGTTATTCGCGACGGCTATTCGAAGGAATTGGATGAGCTAAATCTTTCAATAAAAGATGCCCGGGACTATATCGCCGGGTTGACTGCATCGGAAAGAGAACGCACGGGAATACCTTCTCTAAAAGTCGGATTCAATAAAGTTTTTGGATACTACATCGAGATCACTCGAACCCATACTGATAAGGTGCCGGAAAATTATATTCGGAAACAAACTTTGGTAAACGCCGAGCGATACATTACGGAAGAAATGAAAATCAAGGAAAACTTGATTTTGGAGGCTGAAGAAAAAATCAATCGCCTCGAACATCAATTATTCGAACAACTGGTGGAAGATATTTCTCAAGCCCTCCCGGAATTAATTTCTCTTGCGGATTTTTTGGCGGAAATAGATGTTGTCAATTCCCTGGCTGTCTTAGCCAGAGAGCAAAAATATGTTAAGCCTGAAATCGCCGACGAATGCGCGTTGAATCTAACGCAGGGATTTCATCCCGTTCTTTCTCAGATTTTAGGCTCCGGCAACTTCGTGGCCAATGATACCAATTTGAATGATGTGGATACATCCCTTATAATTTTGACCGGACCGAATATGTCGGGGAAATCGACCTGGCTGCGTCAGACCGGTTTAATCGTTATTCTTGCGCAAATCGGGTCATTCGTGCCGGCGCAGGAAGCAAAAATCGGAATTGTTGATCGCGTCTTTACCAGGGTAGGGGCGACCGATAGTTTGACCCGCGGGCAGTCAACATTTCTGGTCGAGATGGTTGAAACGGCGAATATACTGCATAACACGACTGAAAAATCATTATTGCTGCTCGATGAAATCGGACGAGGTACATCAACTTTCGATGGATTGTCGGTGGCTTGGGCGGTTGCCGAGACTATCCAACAGCATCCGTCCGGAACTCCTCGGACTTTATTTGCCACTCATTATCATGAGATGACCGGTTTGGCCGCGATTTATCCCCGCATAAAAAATTACCAGGTAACGGTGAAAAAGTGGGGCAAGGAAGTTATATTTTTACATCAGGTAATTCCCGGTGGGTGTGATGATTCTTATGGAATCGAAGTGGCGAGACTGGCCGGGCTTCCCAAAGGCACAATATCTCGTGCGAGAGAGATCCTCAAACTCCTCGAATCGGGGGAATTCGCGAAATCAGAATTGGCTCGAGGATTGCATGCTCGCCTGAATCAACCGACATTATTTGACGAAGCGGCATCTTCGGGAGATTCGCTAATAGTTGAAAAGATTAAGGAACTTGACGTAGATAATTTGACCCCGCTTGAAGCGCTTGAGTTTTTGTCTCAAATTAAAAAAGATATCGAGAATGACTAATTTTTCAGATAACAAATTTGCCAGACCGATTGAGCAATTAGATCGAAATTTAATAAATAAAATCGCGGCAGGCGAGGTTATTGAGCGTCCGGCGTCGGTAATTAAAGAGGCGATTGAAAATTCATTTGATGCCGGAGCGACGTCCGTTGAAGTAACGGCCGAGAAAGCCGGGACGACATATATTAGTGTGGTCGATAACGGATGCGGGATTCCCACGGCGCAGGTCAAATTAGCTTTTAGCCGCCATGCTACATCCAAGATAAGAATCGCCGATGATTTATTTGCGGTAAATTCTTACGGTTTCCGGGGAGAGGCATTGCCTTCAATTGCCTCGGTCGCGCATTTAAGTCTGACAACTCGACATTATAAGGAAAACGAGGGGACTTTTATTGCTATTGAAGGTGGCAGGGAAGTGGATTTTCGGCCTGTGTCGGCTCCAATTGGCACCAAAGTGGAAATATCACACCTGTTTTTCAACACTCCCGCCCGCAAGAAATTTTTAAAAAGCGAGACAACTGAATTACGTCAGATTATCCGCGTTGCGGAACGTATGGCATTGGGTAAACCCTCGGTGGCCGTGAAGCTTACTCTCAATGAGCGGCAAACTTTCCAGTTACCTCAGAATCAACCGATTGCCGAAAGAATGGCCACTTTGTTTGGCGTTAAGCCGGATGGAATTGTCGAATATGATATTGAGATGGGGGGAGTATATTTCCTGGCGTACCTGGCACATCCGGATCATGCCCGGCATGATCGTACCCGGATATGTTTGTACATAAACGGACGCTCTGTCGCGTCATCAAGCCTGATACACGCGGTTACTTCCGGATACGGTGAATTTCTTCCACCGGGCCGATTTCCTCTGGCGGTAATTTATATAACCGTCGATCCGTCGCGTTTGGATGTCAATGTCCACCCGACCAAGGCGGAGGTTAGATTGTCTGAAGAACGCGCGATTCATGATAATCTGTATCGTATCGTCAAGAAGGCTCTGAGAGACTGGCGCTTAATTCCATCCAGCGATCATCAATCTTATAATAAAGTGATGAAAGGCAATACTTCCGGTTTTCAGTCGCAACAGAATATGAATTTGCAGTCATCGCGACCGCTGTCCCGAACCCCACTTTCTAACCGACACCGTAATCAACAAAATATATCGGGCACGCTAAATACATTTACATCAATTTCAACCTCGGAACCGGCCGGATGCGATAACCGGCTTCCCGCGATAGATGAAACATCTGTTATCGCGTCGCAAGCGGCGGCGGAGGTCAAAGAAATAACATCGGATGATATTGTATATCTTGGAAAGGTGGGGCGTCAGTATCTGGTTCTTTCAATCGGCGGTGAGTTGTATATTGTCGATCAACATACCGCCCACGAGCGGGTTTTATACGAATATGCGCTTGAACAGGTAGAAAAGGGAAGCGCCGCCTCACAAAAATTGTTATTTCCAGAAACGGTCGATCTTTCCGCCGAGGAATATTTGACTTTCGAAGCCGGTCAGGAAACTCTTACAAAACTCGGCTTTGAAATTGATGCCTTTGGAGGTAATTCGGTTGTTATCCAGGGAGTACCGCCGGTTTTCAAAGATAAGAATCCGGCAAAAATAATCGTAAAATTGCTCGATGATATCGGTCAATTGAAAAAGGCGGGGGGCGATCTCATTAAATCAATAGCCCAATCATTGGCCTGCCGGGCGTCGGTTATGGCGGGTGACAAATTGTCTGCCGATGAAGTGCAATCTCTGTTATCATCTCTGCTGAAAGTAAACAATCCTTATTGCTGTCCTCACGGCCGTCCGACTTTTGTAAAAATAAGTCTGGATGAACTGGATAGTCGATTTGGACGGGCCTGAAATGAATGAATCCAGGGACAAAATAAATATATTGATCATTGGTGGTCCGACCGCATCGAGAAAATCAACACTGGCAATAAATATCGCGAAGGAATATAAGGCCGAGATCATTTCCGCCGATTCCCGCCAGATATATCGCCAGCTTAAAATCGGAACCGACAAGATGGATGAGGATGAATGGCAGGGAATACCGCATCATCTTATGGGTTCACATGATTTAGGAGATAAATTCACAGCTTTTGATTTCTTAATCGAATCCGAAAAAATCATTACTAATCTGTCCGCTTCAAATAAAGGGGTAATCGTTTGCGGCGGGACGGGGCTGTATCTCCGAGCCTTGACTGAAGGCATTGTCGAACTGCCCGACCATGATACTTCGTATCGTAATGAACTTCTGGATGTTGCGGCGGCAAAAGGGCCTAAATTCATTCATGAAATGCTCGAAAAAGTAGATCCCGAGGAAGCGGCAAAAATTCATTATAACAATATGATACGGGTTATTCGCGCGCTCGAAATTTATAATCTAACCGGGCGGCCGAAAAGCGAGGTCATAAACGATACTATTCCGCTCAATGAAAGATTTAATTTTTTGCAAATTTATTTAATCCCCGAGCGTGATAAGCTCTATGAACGCATAAATGACCGAGTTGATGAAATGTTTAAGCAGGGTCTGCTGCGAGAAGCCGAAAGTGTATATAAATCACATTTTGGTGATAAGTTAAAATTGTGTAAGATTGTTGGTTATGCGGAATTGATTGCGTATTTTGAAAATCAATTATCGTTAAACGAAGCCCAGAATTTAATAAAGCAAAATACGAGACGATACGCCAAGAGACAGTATACATGGTTTAATAATGCCGCGAAGGCCGAATTTATTCCACTATTTGGAAGTGAGGCGTTAACTTCTTGTTTGGAACTTATTGAGGGGTTTTGGCGTAAATCTTAGAAAGAAAAACACTTGACACGATTTTAGAGTTTACATATATATCAACAAGTTACAGGGAATACATTATAAAGCGACAAGGATGTCGTACCGATACTAAGTTTAGACAAACCTTAACGCGACAAGGATAACTTTGAAATTACTTGCACGCTTTCTATTCGTTTTATTGATTCTGGGTCAGGTAGTCTTAGCCAGCAATCAAAAAGATTACAAACAGAATACCTTAATTCATAAGGAAATATCTGATTCATCGCAGAGCAATTACAAGATATCGGATATATCTTACGATGAATCAATATTTTCCGATTCGGCATACGCCGTGGACGACGAAATCTGGAGACAATTTCATAAGGCTCAGGAGTATTTTGCTCAGGGCGTTGCCGCCAACCAGGAGGCTTCCTGGGAAGAAGCACAATACTATCTGGAACAAGCCCTTAGAGTAATGTCTGATCTTGATATTGATATTGACACCGTTATTGTTACTCCGGAGTCCAAACGATATAGCTCGCTTCTATCTCAAATAGTCGCTGATTACCGTTTAACATTACTATCATTAGGCTCGCTTCCTGAAGATGCTTCATCTTCGGCTTTTCTTGAAAAGTTTTCTGCGGTCCAGGATCTGGGGGAGCTTAAAGTAGAAGGTGAGAAAAAGCCGGTTACCTACAATGTTCCAATGGTATTGAATGACCGGGTTAAAAAGTCAATAATATATTTTCAGACTGTTGCTCGGGAAGCATTTGAAAAATATCTGGAGCGTTCCGGGAAATATATCCCTCTTATGACGGAGATTCTGGATCAATACGGGATTCCTTCCGATATCGTATATTTACCGATAATTGAGTCGGGGTTTAATTGCAAGGCCTATTCGTGGGCGCGAGCCAGCGGTCCCTGGCAATTTATTGCGTCAACTGGCAGGCTTTATGGGCTGAAAAGAAACTGGTGGTATGATGAAAGACGCGATTTCGTCAAATCGACTCATGCGGCAGCCAGGTTTCTAAAGCATTTATATGAAAAATTCGGAAGCTGGGAGCTGGCTTTGGCGGCCTATAATGGCGGACCAGGAAGGGTTAGTAGAACTATTAAGAAACAAAAAACTCGCAATTTCTGGGATATGAGGCTTCGCAAACAGACCGAAGATTACGTTCCGTTCTATATGGCTGCTACCATTATCGCAAAAAATCCCGAGCTATATGGATTTTATATCAATTATGATGATCCGGTAACTTATGATGAAGTTGTCATCAAAAAGTGTCTTGATCTTAAAACAGTTGCCAAAGCGATCGGAGTACCAAAGAAGGCTCTTGAGGAGTTGAATCCTGAATTGCTTCGAAGCGTAACTCCGCCCGGTAAATCCAAATATAATTTACGAATCCCTTCCGGAACCAAAGATAAGTTTTTGGCCAGTTTGCCTAAAATGAAATCACCTCAGGAGACGGAATGGGTGCGGCATAAGATAAGGAGAGGTGAAACGGTTTCAAGTATCGCCAGTAAATACGGCGTTTCACAATACGCAATATTTGAGGCGAATAATTTGAACCGACGGTCGCGGATTTATACCGGAAAGTCACTTATAGTGCCGGTTCCGCTGGACAGAAATTATTCATCGAACAGAAAGGCTAAAAATAGACAAGCGACGGGTGAAAATACTTATATTGTTCGACGGGGTGACAATTTATGGGAAATTTCAAGATCATTTAGCACGACTCCTGAAAAATTGCGAAGACTAAACTATCTTGGTAATTCCAGCCGGATTTATGTCGGTCAGGTCTTGAAATTGCCGGGTTCTAAAAAATCCACGGTGGCCAGACAAGAACGGAATTATGATCATAAACCGGCCGGGGATACTCAAGGGTACACGGTTAAAAAAGGTGATACTCTCTGGGATATTGCCCGTATGTTTGGTACGACAACGGCGACTTTGAGACGTCTAAACGGTCTTAATCGATCTTCTCGGATATATGTGGGGCAAAAGCTTTTGGTAAACTCTGATGATGTTTTATCTGAAGGCGATTATTACGTTTATACCGTTCGTCGGGGAGACAGTCTGTCGAAAATTGCCAGAGCCTTCGGAACTACAGTCAACTCGCTAATTCGTATAAATAATATCAAAAATGCCTCCAAGCTGTCGATTGGCACTAAATTGAAGATCGCGAAATAAGGTAGGAGCGATGAAAAGAAAAACAGTCGTTATCACGGTAGTTATTTTATCGTGCGTTATATTTTTCGGATTTATGGGCGCGATGATTTTAGTTGGCATTATGGGCGATGTTGATAATGAGTTTTATTCCGGATTTTCGGGGTTTGGGCCAAATGTCGCTGTAGTTGAAATTTATGGCGCTGTATATGATTCCCGAAGTTTCGTCCGGCAGATAGTTAGATGGACGGATGATAATTCAGTCAAAGCAATTGTCCTTGATATTAATTCGCCGGGAGGGGCGTCGGTTTCGTTTCAGGAAATGTATGATGCCGTACTAAAGGCCAGAGAATCGGGGAAAATAGTCGTGGCCAGTCTGGGAACAGTGGCCGCCTCGGGGGGATATTACGTCGCCTGCGCGGCCGATAGGATTGTGGCCAATCCCAGCACTTTAACCGGTTCAATTGGAGTAATAATGTCATTTCCGACGGCCAAGAAGCTACTGGATAAAATCGGATTGAAGTGGGAAACGGTTAAATCCGGGGATCTTAAAGATGTCGGGGCTATGGATAGGGGAATGACTCCTGAGGAAGAAAGAATGCTGCAAGCCGTTATTGACGATACATACGAGCAATTTGTCGAGGCGGTTGCGGAAGGCCGAAATCGAGATAAGGAGGAAATTTATCCTTTGGCGGACGGTTCGATTTTTACCGGACGGCAGGCTTACAATATGGGATTGGTAGATACCCTGGGTACTTATTACGACGCTTTGGATATTGCCGGTGAGCTTTCAGGAATTGGTCCCAAGCCGGATATTGTTAGAGAGCGCAAGCGGAAACCGGGATTGTTTGATGTTTTGAACCAATCACTTAATCTTCTGGAGCGAATTTCCGGTATTGAAAACAATCAACCGGGGCTATTGTACCAATATAAATGAATTTTTTGGGCGAAAGGCGGTTTTGGGCGCTTGGATTTTTAGCCGGGCTACGTTGAAAATAATTTAAAAAATGGTTGCGTAACATATCGGAAATTATTATGTTTCGTAACTCAATAAACGATAATGTTTTTTGGAGGAGGACGAGATGACCAAGGCGGATCTGGTCGAAAGGGTTGCAGAAAAGACCGGGCTGACTAGAACTGATGTAGCCGTGGTGGTCGATAATTTCTTGGCAACTGTTAAGAAATCGCTGGAAGCGGGACACAACATTGAGATTCGGGGGTTTGGGACGTTCAAGATTAAACTAAGGAAGGCTCGCAAAGCGAGAAACCCTCGTACTGGTGAGGTAGTCCCGGTGCCCGACCGCAAAGTGCCGGTATTTAAACCTTCCAATGAATTTAAGAACATGATCACCAAACTGCCGATATAATTTGACGCGGTTATCAGGTTATCACAGGAGGATTAATGCCAAGCGGAAAGAAACGAAAACGCCAGAAGATTAAAACGCATAAGAGGAAAAAACGGAGAAGGCGCGACCGTCATAAAAAGAAGAAAGTCTGATAGTAAGCCGCGATTTATTCTGTAAATATTCAGGGGTAGAGCCTGAGGTTCTGCCCTTGTTTTTGTGTACTTTTTCCTCATTAAATCGGATAAGTTTTCCTGTTTAATAATACCATTCTTAATTCACACGAATTTCTCCTTCTATTCTATTCATATGTAGTGACTTGCAGATTGTGATATATTTTCGCATTCGGCAATAATTTTGCAATAAACTCGGCATGCGACTATGCCTTTTATATATTTTTGTTCTTGTCTGTATTTTTGCGGCGGGAATTATTTCTGCCGATATTAATGATTTTTTAATCTCTCGGGATATCTCTAATTCCGAGCAAAATAATCCATCGATCGCTGTTGGGCTTGGAGGTAAATTTGCCGTAATTTGGTATGATTACAGATTTGGAAACGGTGATGTATACGGGCGATTGTATGATAGCGGCGCCAGCCCCATTGACGACGCATTTTTAATAAATGACGATATTAATAAAGCCTGGCAAATCAATCCCGAATTGTCGTCTGACTGGTTTGGAAACTATTACGCCTCTTGGCAGGATTATCGCAATGAAGGGTATCCTTTTAGTCCCGATATATATTTTCAAAAGCTCGATAGCACCGGCGTTATCGGCATCAATAGCAATATAACAATTGAAGTACCGGATACGAGTCATCAATCTCCCGCTATCGGTTCGGCCGGGTGGGGAAAATCGGTCGTCGCCTGGACAGATTTGCGGAATCTGAACTGGGATGTTTACGTTCAATATCTTGATATCAATGGCACCTTTGTCGGTGAAAATATAAGGGTTAACGATGACGCTTCGCCGACTCCCCAGCATGAGCCTGATGTGGCGGTTTCTCCGGAGGGATGGTTTGTCGCAGCCTGGTATGACCGGCGCAACGGCGATGATGATGTATATATTCAGAAATTCGATTCCTCGGGCAATAAAATCGGCTATAACATTCGTGTTAATGATGATAAGGGACAGAAGCGTCAGAAATTCCCGTCGGTTGGTGTTGGCGGTAATGGTACGATCTATGTTGTCTGGACCGACTGGCGCAACGGAAATTATCCGGAAAACTCGGATATCTATTATCAGCAATTTGATTCGGCGCTAAATAAACTGGGCCCCAATATTATTGTCAATCGAGACGGCACTTATGCTTCTCAGCGGGATCCGAAAGTTTCCGCTGATCGTATGGGGAATGCGTGCATAATCTGGTCGGATTTGACAATCTCGGGGTGGGATGTAATCGGCCAGATGATTGAATATTCCGGCGAATTTCACGGCGATAATTTCCCCGTGAATCTTGATACGCCCGGGAATCAGCTCAAAGGAGATATTGCCTTAGATGGCTATAACCTGTACTTTGTTTGGGTTGATAGTCGCAATGGGAATTTTGATATTTACGGCCGGGTAAAAAATTATAACAATCCGACGTTGATGACAATCCCTCAGAAATTGGAAATTTCACGCGATATGCTCGAGCCTGACCCGGTTCCGGTTAAAGTAAAAATCCAGAACGCCGGTTATGGAGAAATTTATTACCGACTCTCAACCCCGCAGTCATGGATTGAGCTGTCAAAAGACAGCGGCTCCACTCCTGATAGTTTTTATGTAACTATAAATTCTCAGGGGATAGATTATGGGATTCATCAGGGTGTAATCTCCTTAATTGATATTAACCATCAGGATTCGTCGGCGGTGCTTCCGGTTGAGCTGAATATTACCGGGCCAATGATAGAACTCAGTACTGATACTCTTTATTTTGATGCTCTGCTTGATATCTACCTGACGGATGAACAACCGGTTCAAATTACTAACACCGGTTCCGGTAATTTAACCTGGTCGCTGTCAACAAACGCGCCCTGGATTAACACTGATATTTCCAGTGGAATTGAAGGCGATTTTATATCGGTTGGTTGTGATATGACCCAGGTTTCAGCTGGTTATTATCCTGATTATATAATCTTTACTGATCCGCGCGCGCTTAATTCTCCGGAATCTCTGGCCGTCACTTTGACCGTGGTGGATAATATGCCTTATCTCACCGCGACGCCCGATGAAATATTTTATTCCCTTAAGCCATATGAAATTATTCAGGACTCGGTTTTAGTGTCCAATTTGGGAAAGGCTGTGTCGCAATGGTCGGTAATTTCCACCTGCCCCTGGATTGATTTGATTACCCAGGGTGGAGAAGATGATGCCTTTTTATTTTTTTCTGCAGGTAGTTCGGAGCCGGATTTTGGCAGTTATTCCAATACTATAGTCATTTCAGATGAAACCGCTTATAATAATCCGCTAACGGTCCCGATTACCTTGAATATTATTGGAAATGATACGATTTTTGTTCCTCCGGTCAATGTCGAAGCGGGGAAGATGTTTCAGGTTCAATTGTATTTAAGAGCAGATTCAGATATCAAAGGCGGTGTTTTTGAATTCTCTTACGATTCATTATATATTTCAGTCGACTCGCTGTTTAATCCGGTTGGTCGATTAGAAAGCAGGGTTGAATTTAATATTTCTTCTGACGATACAGAATTTGCAGTAGCTGTTATTGATGATCCGACCGATACTCTGATTTTGCCGGGCGAATATCATTTGTGTGACTTATACGGAACGGCCAATGGTAATACTCAAGCTGTTACCAAATTTACAAAAGCGTCTCCGGGCGATAGATTTTATATCCTCGATTCGGCAAATAAATCAGTTCCGGCGGTGTTGGATGCCGGAGAAATTGAGATTTCAGCGCCTCTGGCTGTTTGTGATTGGGGTCTGGAAAATACTGATTTTCGATATTCTCTTGAGCAGAATTTCCCTAATCCGTTTAACGCTTCAACCACAATAGAATTTTCCATGAGAAAAAAGGAATTTGTCAGCCTAACGGTTTTCAATTTATTGGGCCAACAGGTAATGAATTTAGCTGAAGGTGAGTTTTTGCCCGGAGTATATAGGGTCGATTGGGATGGCCGTAATTCTACGGGCAGAATGTCAGCGTCGGGAATATATTTTTATAGAATTCAAACAGAATCGTATACAAATGTCAAAAAAATGGTTTTTCTCAAATAATCCTCAAATTCGCCTTTGACTTTTTTTATCTTTTTTAACTATAATTAGGCAACTGTATTAGGCTGAAGGCCGTCTAATCACCAGAGAATATAAGAACTTAAAAAGCGAGGTTTCTATGGGAATCAGGATATTAAAGCTATGCCTGACTTTTTCGATAGTAATTTTCCTGGCAGTGCCGACTCCCGCTGAGAAGGGGCGAATCTACGGAAAGATTTATACCGATATAGGCGATGTCCTTGAGGGTCCAATTCGCTGGGATATAAATGAATCATCATGGGATGATATGATTGATGGTAACAAGGAACGTGAAAAAAAGAAATCCGACAGGAAAAGACGCAAAAAATATAGGGACAGACGCTCATCTTCAAGAATTAAGCTATTTGGCTTAACAATCGGCGATAATGATATTTTTTATACATCATCCAGACAAGCGGCGATACCTTTTGGATTTATAAAAAAGCTTACCCCGATTTCGAACAATGGCGCCGAATTGCTCTTGCAGAACGGAGAAGAGGTTACTATTGAGGGAAGTTCAACTGATTTGGGTACGGGGATAAGGGAAATCGTAATTGAGACTTCAGATGAAGGCATGCTGGAACTTGATTGGTACGACATAGATTATATTGAATTCATGGATGGCGGCGACGTTGAATCGGACTTTGGCGAGAAAATTTATGGAACGGTTTCGACAGACCGGGTCGGTGAATTTACCGGTTGGATTGTCTGGGATGTTGATGAATCTTTTACCAAGGATATAATTGACGGCAGAGATCGGAGAAGAAAACGCAAAATCAAATTTGAACAAATAACCTCTATTGAAAAAATATCGTCGCAGGCTTCGGAAATTACTACTAAAGAAGGCAAAACGATGCGTTTAGATGATTCCAATGATGTTGACAGCGGTAACCGGGGAATCGCTATTGCCGACAAAAATCTTGGACGCGTCAATGTTGAATGGGATGAATTTGAGAGATTGGATATAAAAACTCCGCCGGCTGACGCTTATCCCAGTTACAGTGATTATGCCAAATGCGGCCGACTCGTCGGAACCGTATATGACGAAGATGGAAATGAATATTCCGGTTATATTCGGTGGGACGATGATGAGGAGTACGGCTGGGAAGTCTTAGACGGCAGCTATCGCGATGTTGAATTTGATATCGTCATGAGAAATATCAAATCAATTGAAAAGCTTTCCCGTCGGGGTAGCCGGGTTACTTTGTGGGATGGCCGCAGTTTCAAACTGCGCGAGTCGAACGATGTCGATGATGATAATAATGGTATATTCATTTATCCCAAAGATGACGAAGACGATGAAATTATTATCGAGTGGGAAGATTTTTCCAGGATTGAATTTGAGAAATGACTAAAATTTGATATGAAATAAAAAGCCCCGATCGTATTGGGGCTTTTTATTTTACACAATTTTAAAAATCTATTCGTTCATTTCCTGAGCCTCTTTGGCTTCTTTCAACTGTTTGATTAATTGTTCGGCGTTGGCGACCTGTTTTCTCGCTTTAGGATTTTTGCGGCCGACTTTCAAAAATTCATTCCAGGAGGTAATAGCGGTCGCATAATCTTCCGGATCATTGGATTGAACCGCCACGGCTAGATTATAAGCGGTTTTATAATCTTTGGGTTTAAGCTTTATGGCTCGCTTATAATAGGTTATGGCTTCAGAAAAGCGTTCTCTTTCGCGGTACAAATTCGCCAGATTTCTTATTGACTCAAAATGATTGGAGCGCAAATTTATGGCGGCTTTGTAATTCTCGACGGCCTTATTGTAATTTTTTGCTTTTTTATAGGCAGCGGCCAGCAGATAGTAAGTATAGTAGTCTTTTGTATCGAGTTTTATGAAATTTTCCAGGGAAGTAATAGCTTTATCGTACTCCTTGGCCGAATAATAAAGTTTGCCCAGTTCTTTATTCGCTTCAGCATATGCTGCATCCGCCGCAAGGGCTCCTTCAAAGGCAGTGACTGCATCGTCGTTATTCTTTTGAGCGGCGAGGACTTTTCCATAATTTGAAAAGCCAACGGGATCATTGGGCGCCAATTCGGTAACTTTTTTGAAGTTTGTGCCCGCGTCACCGTATTTTTTTTGCGCGAAATAAATCGATCCCAGATTCAGATAAGCGTCCGTAAATTCAGGGTTGGCGGTTATCGCCGCGTTATATAATCCAATAGCCTGAGCGGTATCGCCGCTTTTCATTGATTCTATCGCCGTATTAAAACTTTCTTTGGCTTGAATAGTTTTTTCATCATCAGCTTCTTGAGCTAAAACGGCCCCGGATGATATCAGGGCGATTGCAAACCCCAAAGATAAAATCTTGAGTATTGGTTTTGCCGCGAAGTATTTCATAAGTTCTCCTAACAGTATTTTATCGATTACTATCTACTTATATACAGTATAAGACGAAAATATCCCAAAAATATCAAAGAGATTGTCGGTAATCAAGATGTTTTGCGGCAATTTTCTCGTCCAAAAGTCCCAATATTCGAGCCGCCAAAACAGCGCTGTTTTTGGCTCCCGCCTTTCCAATCGCGACCGTCGCGACCGGTATTCCCGGAGGCATTTGGATCATTGATAAGGCCGAATCCATACCTCCCAAAGATGCCGCCACGGGAACCCCGATTACCGGAAGGTTGGTATTGGCCGCAACGACACCTGGAAGATGCGCAGCCATACCGGCCATACATATTACCACTTTGAATCCTTCATCAGTCGCTCCACGGGCCAATTCGACGGTTTTATCGGGATGCCGATGGGCCGAGGAGATTTCAAGTCTATAACCGATTGACAATTTCTCCAGCATACCAATAGCGGCGTCGGCTATATCCTGATCCGATTTGGAACCAATAATTATCAGTACATCTTTGTTCATTTTTTGTTTATTTCCTTGCCTGGTACGCAATATCACTACGATAATGCATGCCTTCAAAATGAATATTATCAATAGTGTTGTATGCGGCCTTTACGGCCGAATCTATTGTCTTGTCGACAGCCGTTACTCCAATCACCCGTCCTCCGGTTGTGAACCAGTTCTTGCCTTCTTTTTGAGTCGCCGCATGGAAAAGATAAGCGTGATTTTCACGGTAGGTTCTGATACCGGTGATTTTGCGGTTCACTTCGGCTTTTCCGGGATACCCTTCAGATGCCAGAACAACACAAACGGCGGCACCTTCTTTCCAAACCGGTTCAATGATACCAAGATTTTCATCAACAATGGCAATAAATATATCGGCCAGGTCTGTAAGCAAGAGCGGCAAAACAGCCTGTGTCTCAGGATCACCAAAACGACAGTTGAACTCGATGACTTTGGGGCCGTAAGATGTAATCATCAAACCGGCGTATAAGATGCCTTTGTATCGGCGACCTTCTTTTTCAAGCCCGTACACAACCGGTTCAAGTATTTGCTCTTTGATGGTTTTCATCATTTGACCGTCAACTATTTTAGTCGGACAGTAGGCGCCCATTCCGCCGGTATTCGGGCCCTGATCACCGTCGTTAACTTGCTTATGATCCTGAGAAGAGATCATAGGCAAAATTGTTTTACCGTCGGTAAAAGCCATAACGGTAACTTCCGGACCGGTAAGACAGTCTTCGATAATGACTTTGGCCCCGGCCTCGCCAAAGATTTTCTGTCCCATCATTTTCTCAACAATTTCTTCTGCTTCCGAAGCGTTATTGGCTTTAATAGCTCCTTTCCCGGCGGCCAAACCTGATGCCTTAATAAATACCGGATACGCAGCGGTTTTAACAAAAGTCAGCGCTTCCGCTTTATCATCAAAAATCCTAAAGCTGGCCGTGGGGATATGGTATTTACGCATAAATTCTTTGGCAAATGCCTTGGATCCTTCAATCTCGGCAGCCTTTTTTGAAGGTCCGAATATGCGGAGACCTTTACTTTCAAAATGATCGACAATTCCAAGAGTGAGCGGCAATTCCGGGCCGACTACGGTCAGGTCAATTTTATTTTCCTGAACAAAATTAGCAATCGTGGAAATGTCATCGGCCTTGATTTTGACACATTCGGCCATAAGGCCAATTCCGGCATTGCCTGGGGCGGCATATATTTTCCGCACCAGCGGCGAGAATTTTAATTTCCATACAAGAGCGTGCTCACGCCCTCCCGATCCGATGACCAAAATTTTCATATATTTCCCTTACTTTGAAAGTCTATTATATACAATAATCTACGGCTAAATCAAGAGCTTTCTGTCTGTCAAAAATATAAGGGTCCGCCAAGGCGAATAATAGCGATATTTAATAGGTAATGAAAAAGTGCATCCAGAAGAGACAACGCACAAAAAAAGTGCGAATATCGCCTATGCCGCATAGGGCGCATATTTAACGGTGGACGTATGTTATTGTATAGCAAACACATGAATCGTTTAAAGAAATGTGGCACGCTCTTTGCAATAACTTTGTTGAATAAAAAACTGGAGGTAGAAATGAAATCACTAATACTAACAATTCTGGCCCTGTCAGCCTTTCTCATAGTAGCCTGTGATAACGATACTGAATATATTACGGAAGTAGTTTATGTCGGTGAAGAAGGTCCTCCACCGGTACCTCAGGGTGTTTATTCCGTAACCGGTGATGGAGAAATCCTACTCTACTGGCTTCCGATCGATGATGTCGCCGGTGATTTTGATGCTTATGTTATTTATCGTTCGGATACCGATCCTGATACCGGGTATATTGAAATAGGCGAGACCATAAATGAGTATTTTGTCGATGACAATGTTGTCAACGGTAATACTTATTTCTACGCCATATCGTCGGTGGATGAAGACGGTTATTTGTCGGATTTATCGTATGAGTATGTCTTTGATACGCCCCGACCCGAAGGAATCAATCGTACCGTATTTGATTTCAATACCATGCCATTATATTCCGGATGGGATTTCTCGGCTGAGGTAACTGTGCCATACTCCAGCCTCGAGGCCGATATCTATCTTGAATATTACGCTGACCATGGAGTTTTTTATATAAATGTCGCGGATGAATACACAGATATTCAGGATATGGGATATACGGAAAACTTAGATGAGATCGGCTACGCTCCCGATGATGGCTGGTCATATTTAGGCTGGTCGGAAGTCATCCTTGACCATACGTATATCATCTGGACAGGCGATAATCATTTTGCGAAATTGCGGGTCACGGCTATCAATGATGATAATGTATTATTTGACTGGGCGTTTCAGGTTGATACAGGCAATCCGGAGTTGAAGCCATTGACGACCAAACCGGAACGACCGCGGCCGGATAACTATTTGCGTACACCTGAAAAGAACAATAAATTTATGGATGTGAATAAGATTGCCCTCACAGGTAATAAGACAATGAGTCTTGATATCTCCCGAAAGGAGGGAATTTAAGATGAAAAAGTTCACGATAATTTCAATTATAACGGCCTTCATGTTAATGCCGTTATCTGCCATGTCGCAGACGCTGGTCAAGGAATATCATAACGGCCCAAATAAGCAACCACTTGAAATTGACGTCTGGGTCGATAACGAGGACGGCATATATTACAAGAGCGAAGAGATAACGATCTTTTTCCAGGCCGACCGCGATTGTTTTGCCGCGATTTACAGCGTCGATACGAGAGGCGATGTCAATCTTCTCTTCCCGGAAAATCCCAGGGATGATGGATTCATTGAAGGCGGCGAACTTTACTCGATTCCGGGAGGTTATTCCGATTATAGCCTGATTGTGTCGGGGCCGGAAGGAATCGAACATATACAAGCCGTGGCTTCAGTGGAAAAGATCGAAATGCCGCGCTGGTACGACGGAGCCAATATTACACTGGGGGCATACGAAGATCCTGAAGATTTTATTGAGGAAATTAACGAAAGGTATTTCAAATGCCGCCGGGATGATTGTCTCCGGGCTTATGATCACACCTCGATTTATGTTAAGACTTCTCAATATTACTATCAGCCGGTTTATGTGCCGACGCATTGGTACGATGATCCCTACTATTCGATGATATACATCGATTATCCTTATGGCGGGGAAATATATGTGGATGGCATCTTTATCGGAATCGCTCCGTTATGGGTACCGAGAATCGTTGTTGGGTGGCATTGGTTCACGATCTATGATCGCTTTGGATATTGCTGGGAGCATCATATGAACGTGCATAACAATACGACGATTTACTTTGATCGAACCGTTGTCAAAACGAGTCGCAGCAAGGTCAGCCGCTATAAAGATGTCCGCACTCAGTCGCGGAAATACCGGAAATCTGATTACGTTCTTTCAGAGAAGAGACTTAAAACAACACGAACCGAATCAACTCGGATCAAAACCGACAAGTTCTCGCGTCCGGGGACCGGGACCAAGCTTGAAAAAGGCACCAGTAAACGTACAACCGGATCGGCCAAATCGAAGGCACGTATCGATTCACGGAAGACGACCAAGAGTACTAAAAAGACAGGTAATCGCTGGGATAGCTGGAATACCAGAAAATCTGATTCAAGGAAAACAGACAAATCTCGGAGAAGTAATACTGTCCGCTCAACCAAACGGGAAACGAGTAAAAGCCCTGGCAAAACCGGAAGTTCAAAATCATCCAAAGTGATAAAGAAGAGCGGCGGCTCAAAAAAATCAACCGCCCCGGCTATCAGGAAAAGCGGCTCACCGAAATCGATCAAATCAAGACCGACACAGCGCTCAACCCCGGCCAAGAAAAAAGGTGGGGGCTCTTCGAGCGTGAAGTCCTCCTCAAAATCCTCCGGTAGCCATAAAAGCTCCGGAGGTTCAAAAAGCGGTTCTGTCAAGTCGAGCAAATCCCCAAAATCATCATCGTCATCTAAAAGAGGAGGTTATAAAAAACGTTAAGACAAGGGATTATTTTTATGGCATTTGCCGATGAATAGCATATATTGAATGATATCATGAAGAAAGTTTTCAAAATATTTGTAGTTTTCTGGCTGGTACTCTTTTTGGCAGGTGGCGCCGCGGCCATCGATAAGTCCAAAAAGAAAGAAAATCCAAAACCGGATACCAAAAAGGTCGAAAAGCAAAAGCAGGCTACCAACAAGGATCAATCTCCCAGCCAGAAGAAAAAATATGATAATTTTATAGATAACAATAACAACGGAATCGACGATCGAGCGGAAAAAAACAAAACAACGACAACAAAAAAAGAGAAATCCAAAAAAACCGTAAAGAAAGATAAGCCGCCAACCCAATAAATCACTTCATTTCGTCGGGAACTTCTTAATCCTTACTCAGTTAAATAATGGTTGACAAATAGTGAATTTATATATTTTTTGTCACTCGCTAAGGGAGAGTGCCAATTTGACGCTATCCCATTGAATGATTGGATATTATCATGGCGTTTGAGAATCTTTCCGCTCGTGAAAAAGAGGTACTGGCATGCTTGGTTTCTCATTACGTGGAATCGGCTGATCCGGTAGGCTCGCGCGTCATTGCCAATAAATTCAAACTGGGCATATCACCGGCGACGATCCGTAATACAATGCAGGACCTCGAGGAATTGGGATTGGTTATTCAGCCTCATACCTCTGCGGGGCGGGTTCCGACCGATACCGGTTATCGCCTGTACGTAGACATGTTACTTGGCCGGGAAATGCTAACCGAATCCGAGAAAAAGGCGATTGATGATCGCTTAAGCCCCGGATTTGGTGGAATTGATTCAATCCTTGAGCAAACGTCAAGAGTACTGGCAAACCTGTCCAATCAGATAGGTGTGACCGTTTCACCTAAGCTGGATAATTCAATCTTATCCCGAATTGAATTGATCCATATGGCCGAGGGGAAGGTTTTGGTGGTGTTGGCTTTTCGTTCGGGGTTGGCCAGAACGATTCTTCTTGAGATTGAAGCATCCATAGGAAATGACGAATTATCGATGATGTCGCAAGTATTAAATGAGAAATTATCGGGATTGACGCTTGGTGAAATAAGAAACACAATCCAGGAAAGATTGTCAGGATCTGATGGTAATCCACGTTTGTTAAGAATTTTTCTTGATGAGGACTCAGAAATTTGGGATAGTGTATCGATCAATCAATTGCATGTTGGCGGTACTGAGAATCTTTTGAGTAAACCGGAATTCGCCAACCGTGAAAAATTACAGGATTTGATTAGATTGCTGGAAACTCCGGCAGAGCTAATTCAGGATTTAAATGCTGAATCTGATTCGGACGGCGGTATAATTATCACAATCGGCGCGGAAAACAAGGCTAAGGAGATTCAATCCTGTTCGGTTGTATCGGCTTCGTATAAGGCCGGTTCCACATCGGGTACGATTGGAGTGATCGGACCGACACGGATGCCTTATGGTAAGCTGGTTTCATTGGTAAAATACGCTGCCGGCCAGCTGAGTAAAGCCTTTAAAAGCGATTAGAACAAGTTTATGGTATCTGGACTATGGGAAAGAATAAAGACAATACTGAAAATGAAGTAAAAGACGAAAAGCCGGAGATCGACGAATCCGGAGTTTCTGGCCATGAAGTTGAAATAAAAAAAGAATCTGATGACTCGTCAGAGGCTTCCGGTGAAGAGGAAATAAAAATACCTGCTGAGCAAGAAGTGCAACCACCGGAATCGGAATCAGAAAGGTACATTCGGCTGGCCGCCGAATTTGACAATTATAAAAAACGCACGGCTCGCGAGTTTGGAAATTTAATAAGGACAGCCAATGCTCGCTTGCTGCGATCATTGGTAGAGATTGCGGATAATTTCGAACGGGCTCTTGATAAGAATAACAGCAATGACAATGTTGATGCATATATACAGGGCATCGAACTGATTTATAATCAAATCACCGAACTTCTGAGTAAGGAAAATGTTAAGCCGATCGAGGCGGTTGGCAGGGCTTTTGATCCTAATTTACATGAAGCGATGATGCAGCAGGAATCCGATGAATACGAAGAAGGTATAGTCATTCAGGAGATTCAAAAAGGGTATCAGATTGATGAAAAGGTTTTGCGGCATGCTGGCGTTATCGTAAGCTCGGGTTCCAAAACGAAAAATGACAAAGAAGAGAATTCCGAAAAATAAATATACGGAGGATTTGATAGATGGGTAAAGTTATAGGGATTGATTTGGGGACGACCAATTCATGCGTCGCGGTTCTCGAAGGCGGCTCACCGGTTGTTATTCCCAATGCCGAAGGTGGGCGAACGACTCCATCGATTGTCGCCTTTACCAAGGACGGTGAGAAACTTGTGAGCTCATCCGCGAAAAGACAGGCCATTACCAACCCTGAGAATACGATTTTTTCAATAAAAAGATTTATGGGCCGCCAGCATAATGAGGTTAGTACGGAAGAGAAAATCGTACCTTATAAGGTAGTCGCCGATGACGGTGGAGATGTCCGAATTTCGGTAGAAGGTAAAAGCTATGCTCCGCCCGAAATTTCAGCGATGATCCTGCAAAATCTTAAGAAAACCGCGGAAGAATATCTTGGCGGCGAGGTAACCCAGGCGGTCATCACCGTACCGGCTTATTTCAATGACAGTCAGCGTCAGGCCACCAAAGATGCCGGTCGTATCGCCGGTCTGGAAGTTTTGCGCATAATCAATGAGCCGACAGCCGCTTCATTGGCATATGGTCTCGATAAGAAAGAAAATAAAAAAATCGCCGTTTATGATTTGGGCGGCGGCACGTTTGATATATCGATTCTGGAATTAGGCGAGGGCGTTTTTGAGGTACGTTCAACCAATGGCGATGGGCATCTTGGTGGAGATGATTTCGACCAGAAGATTATTGACTGGATGGCGGATGAATTCAAAAAGTCAAACGGGATCGACCTGCGCCAGGATCGCATGGCTTTGCAGCGCCTGAAGGAAGCAGGTGAAAAAGCCAAAGTTGAGCTCTCATCTACAATGCAGACCAATATAAATTTGCCGTTTATCACCGCCGATCAAGCGGGACCCAAGCATCTTGACTTAACTTTAACGCGGGCCAAATTTGAGGCGTTGTGCGACGATTTGATTGAACGGACAATTAAGCCCTGCCGTAAGGCTCTTGATGACGGCAAAGTCGCCCCGTCTGATATTGATGAAGTCATACTTGTCGGCGGGATGACTCGAATGCCGAAGGTTCAGGAAACGGTTAAAATGTTATTCGGTCGCGATCCCAATCGATCTGTAAATCCGGATGAAGTGGTCGCGGTGGGCGCCGCGATTCAGGGGGGAGTGCTGGCCGGTGATTTAAAAGACGTCGTTTTGCTCGATGTGACACCGCTATCGCTGGGGATTGAAACTCTGGGCGGTGTTATGACGAGATTAATCGAACGCAATACCACTATCCCGACCCGGAAATCCCAGATATTTTCGACCGCTTCGGATAATCAACCGGCGGTTTCAATTCATGTTATGCAGGGTGAGCGCGAGATGGCAATTGATAACCGGACTTTGGGGCGATTCGATTTGGTCGGAATCCCTCCGGCGCATCGCGGCATTCCGCAAATAGAAGTGACTTTTGATATTGACGCCAATGGTATCGTTCACGTTTCGGCCAAAGACCTCGGAACAGGAAAAGAGCAAAAAATAAAAATCGAATCATCTTCGGGATTATCCGAAGAAGAAATCGAAAAGATGGTCAAAGACGCGGATGCCAATGTCGAGGCCGATAAAGCTAAGAAAGATTTGATACAGGCCCGCAACGAAGCCGACCAATTGATTTATACGTCCGAAAAAACCCTCAAGGAATACGGCGATAAAATCAGTGAAGAAGAAAAGAAAGCCATTGAAGAAGGTATTGAGAAAGTAAAATCCACGCTTACTTCAGAAGAAGCTCAAGCGATTAAATCCGCATGCGAGGAGTTGATGCAGGCTTCGCATAAACTGGCTGCCGAAGTGTATAAGCAAGCCGGTGCTCAGGCGGGCGAACAGGCCGCAGGTCAACCTGGCCCTGAAACGACAGAAGCCGGAACCACTCAGGACGCGGCTGGCGCTCAAGACGGCGCTGTTGACGCTGATTTTGAAGTCGTTGATGATGACGAAAAAAAGTGATTTAGCTTAAGGCACGGATGGAGAAAAGAGATTACTACGAAATCCTGGGCGTTGATCGTTCAGCTTCCGAAGATGATATAAAAAGGGCGTATCGCAAATTGGCGATGAAATATCACCCGGATCGAAATCCGGGCGATGCTCAGGCCGAGGCTAATTTCAAAGAAGCGACCGAAGCTTACGAAGTTTTGAAAGACTCCCCAAAGCGCCAGACCTATGATCAATTCGGACATGCCGGATTGGGGCAGGGCACCGGGTTTGGCGGAGGCGGATTTGGTTTCGAGGGCTTTGATCTATCCGATGCCTTGCGGGCTTTCATGCGTGATTTCGGAGGGTTTGGCGGGTTTGATGATATTTTCGGAGGGAGCGGCCGAAGGCAAAGGGTTAACAATCGCGGCCGCGATCAACAGATTCGGATAATGTTGTCTCTGGAAGAAATCGCCACCGGCATCAAGAAAAAAATCAGAGTAAAACAAAGAGTGTCGTGTCCTGAATGCTCGGGGTATGGCAGTGCACCCGGCAGCGGTAAGAAAACCTGTCCGCAATGTAAAGGCAGTGGCCAGATTCGGCGCGTAACAAGATCGCTATTCGGCCAGATGGTCAATGTCACTACCTGTGATGTATGCCGCGGGGTCGGCCAGGTAATTTCGACACCCTGTCCGGTATGTCGTGGTGAAGGACGAGTGCAGGATAATATAACGGTAAGTGTCGATATCCCGGCCGGGGTGGCTGGCGGTAATTATATCCCCATTGAAGGCAAAGGCGAGGCCGGTTTGCAGGGAGGGCCACCGGGAGATTTAATTGTCGTTATCGAAGAAAAGGATCATGATATTTTTACGCGGCAGGATAATCATATAATCTGCCAGCAATCAATTTCGTTTTTATCGGCGGCATTGGGAGATACAATTGAAATTCCGACTCTCGATGGAATGACCCGGCTCAATATTCCGGCCGGCACTCAGACCGGCAAAGTTTTCAGACTCAGGGGTAAGGGTATCCCATTTTTACGGCGTAACAGTCGAGGGGATCAGTTAGTGCAGGTTCAGGTTTGGACGCCTAAAAAACTCAACTCGGAAGAGAAAAAGATTCTGGAAAAGTTAATGCGCTCGCAATCATTCCAACCGCCCAAATCGACTAAGTCATTTTTCTCGAAACTGAGAGATTCGCTCGGTGTGTAGGTGATTGTCTATGGCGGAAGACGATTTATATTTTGAGATTTCCGTCCCAGTTTTACATTCTGATGTTGACGCTGTTTCCAATTATATTATAGAGAATATCGCCAGCGGAATTCTTCTTGAGGATGAAGACGACAATTTACAGACTATTATAAAATTCTATCCTTCAAATGGCATTGACATAAATTCCAAATTGGAATGGCTTCGAAAATACCTTCGCGCGATAAACCCCGAATATGAAAAGATAGAAACGTCTCGAAAATCAATTAAGAGCCTCGATTGGATTGAATCGTACCGGGCTTCGGTTACGCCTATATTCGCGGGAAATTCAATAGTTATAATCCCGCCATGGGATGATGAAGATTACCAGGACAAAACAACGATTATTATCGAGCCTAAGATGGCATTCGGCACCGGTCGACACGAAACGACTCGGAGCTGTTTGGCCGTTATGGAAAAGATTGATTTTAATCATAAAGTGGTTTTGGATTTGGGGTGTGGTTCGGGAATTTTGGGCGTTTATGCCGCCAAAAAAGGAGCGTCAAAAGTTCAAGGATATGATATAGATACTCTGGCGGTAGATAATAGCCTTGAGAATTTTGAGATCAATCACGTATGTGATAAATGCAAGGCTGAATTGGGATCGATAGAAAATATCACGGATGAAAAATATGACGTGGGTATTGTCAATATTATAAAGGCCGTTATTCTTCCAATTATGCCTCGTCTCAAGGAGATTATTTGCCTGGGAGGATACTTGATTCTGTCGGGATTATTGATAAATGACAGGACCGCTATTGAGAACGCATTAAGTGAGCATAACCTTGTCGATTGCGAAATTCATCTTGACGGTGAATGGATTACTTATAAGATTCAGATGTGATGCATACGTTTATTTATAAAGCGGCTAACAAATGCGATGATATAATTTTTCTGATCGGAGCAGAAGCGCGTCATGTTGCTACTGTTTTGAGATTGTCTGAAGGCGAGATTGTACGTTTGATTGATGGTCAGGGTGATACGGAGATTTGTGAAATCGCAGAAATTTCAACGGGGCGAGTTGAATGCCGAATAATTAAGAAAGTAAGAAATAGTGGCGAAGCTTCTTTATCAGTAACATTGGCGGCAGGGTTGTCGCAAGCCTCCAAATTTGATTCTATAATCGAAAAAGGTACCGAGGTTGGTGTGCGGAATTTCGTGCCGTTGTTAACCGATAAGGGAAAAGTAAAGATCGATAAGCCGGGCACACTGACTCGAAAAATGAATCGCTGGCAACGAGTCTGCGAAGCGGCCGTGAAACAAACGGGACGATCAATAATACCTCACATAAATGAGCCTATATCGTTAGAGGAATATTTGGGTAAGACTGATTCTCAGTCAACAATCTTGTTTCATCCCGAGGGTACTCAATTGAACGCAACGGATATATTTTCTAACTTTCGGGGCAAAGCGTTAACAATCATAACGGGTCCTGAATCGGGATTTTCGCCCAATGAAATTGACATGGTGATCAAGAAAGGCTGTGCCGTTTACAGTCTGGGGGAGAGGGTTTTAAGAGCTGAGACGGCCGGTATCGTATTTTCAGCCCTGGCCATTTATTTATTTGAATCGGTGAAAGCTTAAATAAATACTTCCGATACTGTCTATATGGATAAACAGTTGTATATATATTTATTCCTGACATTGATAGGGCTTTCAATCGGTTCGTTTATGAATGTCCTGATTTATCGTCTTCCGAGAAAAATACCCTTGATATTTTCTCGTTCATCATGCCCCAATTGCCGCATGCCAATACCTTTTTATTGCAATATTCCGGTGCTTTCTTATTTGATATTATTGGGCCATTGTAAAATATGCCGCCATCCGATTTCACCCAGGTATCCGTTTGTGGAAATATTAAACGCCGCCGCCTATATTCTGTTCTATTATCTATATGGATGGTCACTGCAGTTGCCGGTCCATTGCTTTCTGGTGTCATCTTTGATTGCAATATTCTTCATTGATCTTGAGTTTCAGATAATTCCCGATGCCATTACGATTCCTGGAATGATTATTGGATTGGCCAGCGCGATTTTTGTTACTCCTCCCGGAATAATAAACTCCGTTATCGGGTTTTTTGTCGGCGGACTGTCGCTTTTGGCGATTGCCTATTTGGGCGAATGGTTATTCAAGAAAGAATCGATGGGAGGCGGGGACATAAAAATGGCCGCGATGCTGGGGGCCTTCGTAGGGTGGCAGAAAATTATTCTCATATTTTTCGGTGGAGCCGTAATCGGTATGTTAGTTTCCATTATCTGGATGCCATTATCGAAGAAAGTCCGGCATGAGCGGGTAATTCCATTCGGACCGTTCCTTGCGCTGGCGGCGTTTATTATTGTCGTTTACGGTGATCAAATACTGAAGTATTATATAGAGAACTTCCTTACCGCTTAAAGCACCATAATGCAATAAAATCAATAATTCGGATATTACTTCATTCTCAACGAAAACCATCTTTATGCCGAAGTATAAAATATGCGTACCCTGATAAATCGATATGAGACTGAAATCAGAATGGGGTTACTCATCATCGTAGTTCTCCTTCTGCTTCTTAATATCAGTACCACGTATTTGTTTTACCAGGCCAAGCGTCGGGCAATTTCCGAAATAGACGAAAATCTCGCGTCCGCTCTGGATTATGGCGCGGCAATGATCGGGAAAAACAAAAAGGGTATATTATTACCCGAGCAAGAGGAATATCTGAAAAGGAATTTTGGGCTGCTGGGGGCGCATTTGCATATCATGGATTCCCTTGAGGCTTTTAATAAAGTTCCCGGCAATTTAAGTAAATTAGACAAAGCATTCCCCTCCATTGAAGCCGAGGACTGGAAACGATTATGGCAAGGGGAGATGAAATTCCATCGTGGCAGAATCGCCGGAATAAGATATGGTCTTGCCGTTAATCGTCTTTCTAACGGGAAGGTTATTCTTTTAGCCTTGCAGGCCGATTCCCGAGTCGTCGATGACATCGGTCAGGCATCGCGATATGCTATTTATCCGGCCATTATAATTCTAATCCTGCTGGTACCTCTGACAATAATCTTACCCCGCTTGATTTTGCGGCCATTTAAGCAAATGCGTAAGACGGCGGAGGAAGCCGGGCATCTCAAGTCGATTTCCGATGATGATGATGATGTAACGCAGGTAATAAATTCCTATAAAGATAGCATTAGACAATTAAAAGAGAATGAGATTGAACTAAAACGCTTATATGAGGAAAGCTCAAATAAAGCCGATCGACTGGAAAGGCTGAATAAATATATTCTAAAATCCATTGGCTCAGGTATTATAAACGTCGATTTGACCGGTAAAATTATGGGCTATAATCACGCCGCGGTTGAGATTTTATGTTATGAAGAAAGTTCGGTGCTTGGAAGGCATTATCTGACCGCTTTCTCCGACGAACCGGAAATAAATCGTATTATTGAAGCAGGACTGGAACGAGGTGAAACTGTCTGCCGGAGAGAGCTGGAATTGTTCCGTCAGGGCAATATGCGGGTATGGTTGGGTATTGAAAGTTCTCAAATTTTCGATGACCGGAACCGGGCTATGGGCATCACCCTATTGATTACGGATTTAACCGAAGTAAAACAACTTCAATCGGAATTGGAGATAAATAGACAAATGGCCGCCCTGGGAGAAATGACGGCGGGACTTGCGCATCAACTCCGTAATTCGCTGGCGGCAATCTCAGGATTTTCCCAACTTCTCAAGAAAAAAACCAAGGGAGAATCATCAATGTCCGAAATTGCCGATTCGATTCGGTCGGAATCGGCCGCCTCGGAACAAATGGTTCGCAGATTTCTTGATTTTTCCCGACCGCTGTCTTTATCGCCGGATCAGATAGATCTTGGGGAATTAATAGATGACATTGCCCAAAAATTTATGCTAATTGGACAAGAACGAAATATATCGATTATCATAACCCTGCCGATCGAACAAATTGGAATAATTGGAGATTCCCTGCTACTGAAAGAAGCGTTCTCAAATGTAATTGATAATTCGATTCAGGAAATAGATCACGACGGCAGAATTGAGATTTCGGCAAAAGTCCATGCCATGAATGAAGTAATTATTTCCATAATCGATAACGGCCCAGGAATTGATAAAGAAATGATGAATAAATTATTCACGCCATTTGTCTCTTCGAAGCCTTCCGGTACGGGATTGGGCCTTGCCTTAACGAGAAAAATAATAAATCTACATGAAGGCAGCATTGGCTTTGACGGCACATATCAATCCGGAGCTCGCTGCGAAATTCGCCTTCCCCTATCAGTCGCCACGGATACAAATAATCGAATTTTTGATTCTCGCGACATCAAAAATGTGTAGCGAACTGCCGTATTTTTATTATATTTGCCCCGTCAAAAATATAGCGAAGTAAATTTGGAGGTACAATGATAACAGCTGGTGATTTTCGCAAAGGTATGAGAGTTCTTATTAATGGAGAACCGTATATAATCGTGGATTTTTCGATCGCCAAGATGGGGCGTGGGCGCCCTCATACCAAGGCCAAAATGAAACACCTGATTACCGGTTCAGTTTTTGAAAAATCCTATTTGTCTAATGAAACTTTTGAGCTGCCGGATCTGGAAAATAGAAAAATGCAATATTTATATAACGATAACGACGGCTATCATTTCATGGATTCACGCACCTTTGAGCAAAGCGCTTTATCCGATGAGAATCTGGGTGATACCAGATTTTATTTGATGGAAAATCATGAGTACTCCATTTTGTTTTTTGAAGGTCGGCCGATATCGCTCGATATGCCGGCTTCGGTAATTCTTGAGGTTGTCGATGCAGAACCGGCGGTCAAGGGAGATACAGTATCAAATATTCAAAAAGGCGCTACCCTGGAATCAGGTCTTAAAATAAAAGTTCCTCTATTCGTTAAACCGGGCGATAAGATTAAGGTAGATACGCGCACCGGGCAGTATATTGAGCGGGCTAATTAGTGGACGATTATAACGGACCCATAATCGGCGTCGATGAATCGGGGAAAGGCGATTTTTTTGGCCCGCTGGTGATTGCCGCGGTTTGCCTTAAACCGGATCAAAATCAAAAATTGATTGAATTGGGAGTTAAAGACTCCAAAAAAATCTCAGATAAGAAAATTCAGCGTCTGGCCGAAGAAATTAAAACTCAATGTGATTTTGATGTTATTGTCATAAATCCCCTGAAATATAATCAGCTGTATCAAAAGATAAAAAATCTGAATAAATTATTGGGTTGGGGGCATGCTCGAGCTATAGAGAATATATTGGCAAAAACATCCGCAAACAGAGCAATCTCCGATAAATTCGGAAAGGAAAGATTTATCAGGGATAATTTGCAGGAAAAGGGGAAACAGATTGAATTGATTCAGATGGTCAGGGGCGAGGCTCATCCGGCCGTTGCGGCAGCATCGATTGTGGCTCGATCTGAATTTGTACGGCGCATGGATTATTTGTCAAAAGAAGTGGGACTAAAACTTCCTCTGGGCGCTTCATCGATTGTAGACAATGCCGGAAAAGAATTAGTAAAAAAAGAGGGACGCGGCGTTTTGGATAAGACAGCCAAGACGCATTTCAAGAATTATAAAAAGATATTTACCGGATGAAATTGCTGCATGAAATATTAAATGATCAAACCTCCGGGGCATCCGCTCTGTATAAGAAAACACTATATCTTCTTCAATCTGAATCAAAATACCGCTCGCCGGATAAAGCTCTCAAGGTAATTTATAAGATAAAAACTCAATTCCCCGAAATGGCTGTGTTTGAATATCTGTTTCAGTCTCTCAACCGAGTAAATAAAGAGGATCTCACTTCGCGGCTGCGGTTATTAATGTTGGAATGCTCTACCGAATTGGAATTCATAAATGATAACTTGAAGAGATTGTGGCGTAAAAAACGAAGAGTCATAACTTTTTCAAATTCATCTATAGTTGAGCATATCCTTTGTAAAAGCCAAAATAAAGTTGAGTCGGTTCTGTTATCCCAGGCTTCTCCGAGGAATGAAGGAATAATTCTCGGTAAAAAGTTAAACAAAGCGGGATTAAAGGTTGAAATATGCACCGACGCCGCCTTAGCAAATTTGATTAGAAAATCTGATTATGTATTTCTTGGCGCCGATTGTGTAACAAGGAAATACTTCGTTAACAAGACGGGAACCTATCCGTTACTTTTGGCCGCGAAGGCAAAAGGCGCCAAATCATTCATTCTTTGTGAAAAATTCAAATTTGTTCCATCATATAAGTTCGCTCCAAGACCGCAAAAGACCTCAGAAATAGCAAAAGCCTTGAGCGAGAAATTGAAGGTTCAGAATTACTATTTCGAGAAAATTCCCTTATTTCTCGTGGATTATTTAGTTTCGAGATCGGGAATGAAAAAAATAACCGGGAGACAATAGGCTCCCGGCCAAGTTATAACATGGGGATGGCGACAAGTTTTAATATTCTACTTTTTGGTAATCCGTAATTATGCTTAAAATTTTATTAGTATTGCTGCTCAAAGCATCTGAAACACTTTCATATTTTACAAGACCAATCCCGGCGGCATACCAGAAGTGGGCATAAGAATTTTCGCCGGTTGGCCATTCCACCTTCAAACAATTACCGTAGGATGTCCCGTCAAGAGTTGCTATGGTTTCTTTGCCAACAATGGTCATCATCGTATATTCAGAGCCGAGGGTTTTATTAAATTCACCGTACTCATCGGGAGGATCATCGCCCCCATCACCCCAATCATAACCGGAATCATTGTTGTCGGATGAGTTACTCTCTTCGATACGACTCCAGCTATGACCAATTACGAACGGAGCTTCCAGAATTTTTTCCCCTGACTGATTGGTCGAAAAGGATTCATAAATCGCGTTGTCTTTGGAATACATATAACTGTACCACAACTCATTGGTAGTGCTATTGACGTGTCTGATAGTATATCCGGGATTACCATTTATCGATATAGGTTCAGTCACTTCAACGCTATAATACTCGGTAGATGGTTCAACGGTCGCATAATTGATTCGCCAACCTTGTTCCAAAGGCACGTAGACCGTGGCTGGCGCATTTTCAGAAACGGATGATGTTGAACTGACAAATGAATTATCGGAACAGCCGACAAGCCAGATCGATAGTGCAACAATTGCGATTAATGTCATCCGGAATAGTTTTCTCAAAAACATATAACCTCCCCTCATAGTCGGGTCAGTGGTTTTTCTTCTTTGCCGTGAGAATTGCAAAGTTGGTGCCAGAACAGGAGAGAAATATAAGATATTGTGTTTTAAGAGGATCGAGAGATCGATTTACCGCCGGCGAGTTTTTAATTCAATTCAAATATTGGGATTAACCCACAGATTGTGGATACAAAGCCCCATGGCTTAAATAAAAATGCGAGTTGCCGATAATAGAAAAGGAGACAAAGGCTTAAAAAGGTGGAGGCGGCAATGCCACAATTGTATTATGATATGCTCTATTTCGCGACGTTTGTAATTGTATTTTGGGCGATAGTTCGTGCGGGCGGAGGAGCATTCAAGGCTACCCCCGGGGCATTTTCAAAAATAGTTATGGGATTATCTTTTCTTACCGGATTTTCAATTATTCAGCTACTGGGAAATCAAGGCTTGATGAGCGGATTACCCTTTATGAATGATCCCTTGATTAGGCAAATGATAGAAGCGGCCTTAATAGTTATCGGACTAATTACTCTTCTTACCGGAGTGGGAACATGGTTGCCGTCATGGACGCGATCAAAAACCCCCAGGTCCAAATATCAAAAACGATATTATTGTCTCAAAATGATCAATCAGATTTTGACTAAGAAACTTGATTTTGATACGGCAATGGATCAAATTACAAGCTTCTTATCGGTCTATCTTGAAATACCCAAATGCGCCGCCTTTAAGTACTCCAATCGTAACGAAACTTTATACCTTGCAAGCGCCTGTGGCTTTGAATCGAGAAAACCGGAAGTGTTTCGTGAGATTACTTTGTCTCAGACCGAATTAAAAAATACGCTTTATAAATCGCGGGTTATTATAAATGTCGGAAATCATCCGGTATTTAGTCATGGCCGTGAACCGAGCATTTTAATACCTATTCATAATCAGGGACAGATATACGGCGCCATTTTGTGCTGGATGGGCGACAAGCCTAAGATTGACGATGATTTTATGGATTTCCTTTCTTCGATTAGTGAAGTGACCGGAACTTTTACGGCCAATCTGATTAAAACTACCGGCGTCAAGATTATGAGAAAACATCAAAAAACTAATCAGGAAATCGCCTCGCTATGCAATCAAGTTTCATCGGCTCAACAATTGATGCATCCCTTTTATAGGACCTTAAAGAAAAACCTGGGTGTCGAATATATGTCGCTGGCCGATCTTGATAATTCGGGTGAAAATATGATGCGCTATACAATTGGTGCGAGTGGTCGTATGCTTTTGGAAAAGGGCGTCAGTTTATCGACTAAGGGTACTGAGATAGAAGCAATATTCAAAAATTGTGCTCCGATTCTATCTCCCCAGGTTACTCCGGAAATGAAGTTGGCGGGCGACGATGGATTATTTATTTCTTCCCGCATGGAATCGAAATTGGCATGCCCGATAAAATCAGGAAATAAAGTCCTGGCCGTTATGGTCCTGGGTAATTCTCATCCCGGTTATTTCAAACAAATGCATCTGAATCAGGTTATGAATCTGACGGATTTGATATCTCCCGTATTACAGCGTGAGCGGCTCAGCCGGAAACTGGAAACGCTGGATGACCAGGTGGTACGTTTGCAATTGATGGAAAGAAAATTACAGGGCGAAGTCGATATCGATGAGTTTTTTGAAAATGCCTGCGAATTATTAACCAAGCGAATGAAATGTACCATGGCTAGAATTTCTTTGGTGGATGAGGATAAAAAGACCTTAATTAGCCATGCCCATCGAACCGTCAGAGAAACTGGAATTTCATTGAATGATAAATCAATCATTCCTTTAAGTCTTTTACCGTGGCACAAGATGGCTATAGATGCCGAAAAACCGATGATGATAAATCAGGAAGATGCCGAATCACGAATGCAACCCCAGGAATCTACTCAAACTCTAATGCCGAATATTAAATCGGCGATGCTGGTACCGATAACTCTTAATAACAAGGTGCGGGGTATCATATCCATCGGTGAAGTGCGTAATTGGAATCGGCGGTCATTCAATACCGGCGATATGTTGATTGTGCGCGATGTCGCCGCCAAGTGCTCAACCGCGTTGAAAATCAATAAACTGGAATCGGGGCCTAAACATTCTATTATGGAACCGGTTTTCGAGGAAAGCTATGCATCGGCTAACCGAGAATTTCTAACAAAAATAAAAAGTCCGATTACGTCGATTATGGGTGCCGTTGAACTGCTGCAAAACCATACCGATACTGAAGACGAAAAAGCAATTCGGTATCAGATTATGATTATGAAATCAGCCGATCGATTGAAAGAATTGACCGATTGGGACGCTGTTTCTTCTTTTGTTCATGATAGTGAGGAAATCGAACCGGAGCAGGTCATCGGATAAAAATTATTCAATATTGTTATATTCGCTACTTATCGGAGAATGTGGAAAGCCCATATTATCCGATAAAATTTATCTCTTTTTATTCTATTGACAAAATTCAAAGATCGTATATATTCCATGCAAATATCTTCGGGGTGAGGCGAAATTCCTCGACCGGCGGTGACAGCCCGTGAGCGGAGTTCAAAAGAAGTCTGCTGAGCCGGTGAAATTCCGGCGCCGACGGTATAGTCCGGATGGGAGAAGATAATACTAAACGGCTTAATATATAGCTGTTTTAGAAATTAAGGGTATATATCAGACGCTCCCTATCCCCGATATGATGGGGATTTTTTTATGGCCGATGACAGGTTATATAGGGACATGATGCGCCGGGCAATTCGGTTGGCCCGATGGGCGCAGGGTTATACCTCCCCAAATCCTGCCGTCGGAGCGGTACTCTTTAATGATGACGGCATTATCTCAAAAGGATACCATAAGAAAGCAGGCCTGGCGCACGCCGAAATTGTGGCGATTGAAAAAGCCGGAGAAAAAGCCAGAGGCGCGTCAATCGCTGTTAGTCTCGAACCCTGCTGTCATACCGGTCGAACCGGTCCCTGTACGCAAGCCATAGTAAAAGCCGGCATTAAACGAGTCATTTACGCTGTCAAAGATCCCAATTGCAAAGTCAATGGAGGGGGAAGAGAATATCTGCAGGAGCACGGGATAGAAGTCATTTCTGATGTTTGCCGAGAAGAAGCCTACAAACTCAATGAAGAATATTTCCACTTTCATAAAACCGGACGACCCTTTGTTGTATTAAAAATGGCTCAGACTTTGGATGGAAGAATTGCGACCGCAACAGGCGAATCACAATGGATATCAGGCATTAAGGTACGGACTTTCGCGCATCAATTAAGAGCTCGTTATGACGCTGTAGCGGTGGGCTCGGGAACGGTAAGAGCCGATAATCCCTCGCTAACGGTGAGGCACGTCAGGGGAAAAAACCCTTACCGGATAATCCTGACTGTTTCAGGTCAGCTTCCCGCAAATCTTAATCTGTTTATCAATAATAATGATAACAAAACGGTGGTAGCGGCCCCCGCGAATATCCTAAAAACGATCGATTTTTCACATGTGACCACCTGGTCAATCCGCAAATTAAAAAGCGGCTTGGATATTAAAGGCTTGTTAAATAAAGCAGGAAAAGCAGGATTGATGTCTATTTTATTTGAAGGCGGGTCGCAGATAGCGACAGAGTTATTTAATAAGCGGCTCGTGAATAAGTTTTATCTCAGTTGTTCGCCTATTTTGATTGGCGAAGGAATTGAATCAATCGGCGCTCTCGGAATAAAAGAAATTTCCGGCAGCATAAAATTCAAAGACAGTTCTTTCAGGAAAATGGGAACGGATATCCTTTTCAGCGGTTATCCGGTGTGGTAATATGTTTACAGGATTAATTGAAAGCGCAGGCATCATAAAAAATATTTCCTCGCGCGGGAATTATCGGGTGATAACCATTTCGCCTGAGCCATTATTTGAAAATATTGAAATCGGCGAATCGATGGCTGTTTCCGGGCCATGTTTGACTGTGACAGCGTTTGATAAGAATTCCTTTACGGTTGAAGCCTCGCAGGAGACAATTAAACTAACGACAATAAAAAACCTCGGAGTGAGCGACCGCGTGAATCTTGAACAGGCTCTCCGCTCCGACGGAAGATTGGGCGGTCATTTTGTCTCGGGCCATATTGATTGTACCCTGAGAATTATTGATATTTCAAAGGTGGGCGAAAGCCGGCAGATTACCGTTGAGCTCGCCGATAAGTATGCGCCCTATGTAATCGATAAGGGATCAATATGCCTTGATGGTGTCAGCCTGACCGTGACACGCTTGGATAAGAAAAGTTTTTTGGTAAATCTTATCCCGGAAACGCAAAAGCGTACGACTTTATTTAACAATAGAATCGGGGATGAACTAAATATCGAATTTGATTTAATCGGCAAGTATATCCTGCGTCATTTAGACAGGATATCTAATTCCGAGAAATTGTCGGTTGAGTCTATGCGAAAAATGGGTTATTAGAATAGAGGTGCAACATGGCAAAATTTTGTACAGTCGAAGAAGCGATTGAAGATATAAAATCCGGTAAAATGGTCATCGTTGTTGATGATGAAAATCGTGAAAACGAAGGCGATTTTATCATGGCAGCCGAGATGGCCACACCAGAAGCCATTAATTTTATCAGTAAGCATGGGCGCGGCCTCATTTGCGCGCCCCTGACGCGCGAGAGGCTGGGGCAGCTTGACCTTGAGGCGATGGTGCAGCGTAATACCGCATTACATGGCACTCGATTTACCGTCTCGGTTGATGCCGTTAACGGCACGACTACTGGAATATCCGCCTATGACCGGGCGACGACTATTAAGACGTTGGTTAATAAGGATGCCAAACCGGAAGATTTTGGCAGACCCGGTCATATATTTCCATTGCAGGCTTTGGACGGCGGCGTTCTGGCTCGGGCGGGACACACTGAAGCCTCAGTGGATTTGGCTCGTCTGGCCGGATTCGCTCCGGCGGGTGTCTTGTGCGAAATCATCGACGATGACGGAAATATGGCTCGGGTTCCGCGTTTGTTGAAAATGGCCGACGAATTTGATCTAAAGATTACTACTGTGCAGGATTTAATTGAATATCGAAGACATAATGAAAAACTCATAACTAATGTGCTTGAGGCCAAACTGCCGACCTGCTGGGGAGAGTTTCGACTGCATCTCTATAGGAGTGAGATTGATGATCATCATCATTTGGCCCTTGCCAAAGGCGATGTGGCGGGCAAAAAAGACGTTTTGGTAAGGGTGCATTCGCAATGTTTGACGGGCGATGTTTTCGGTTCTTCCCGGTGCGACTGCGGCGATCAATTGGCTTTTGCTATGCAGATGATTGAAAAAGAAGGAATGGGTGTCCTTCTGTACATGCGCCAGGAGGGGAGGGGTATTGGATTGGTAAATAAGCTTAAGGCGTATGTTCTTCAGGAAAAAGGTCGCGATACCGTTCAGGCAAACGAGGAGCTTGGCTTTAAGGCCGACCTGAGGGATTATGGAATCGGAGCTCAGATTCTAAAAGATATGGGACTTTCGACCATTCGCATTATAACCAATAACCCCCGTAAGCTGATTGGGTTGCAGGGGCACGGTCTCGAAATAACCGACCGGGTTCCGGTTCTTTGCAAGCCGAATGAGCACAATAAATTTTATTTGGAAACGAAACGCGATAAGCTGGGACACTTATTATCATTATTGTAAGGAGGATAAAATGCCGGCAAAAACATATATTGGGCAATTAAGCGGTAAGGGGCAAAAGCATGCCATCGTAGTTAGCCGCTTCAACGAACTGTTGACTTCAAAACTTCTGGAAGGCGCTCTGGATTGTCTGTCTCGTCATGGAGTCGCCGAAAAAGATATAAGCGTTATTTGGGTACCGGGGTCATTTGAAATTCCGTACGCCGCGCAGAAAGCGGCCTTAGCCAAAAAGTATGATGCTGTTTTGTGTTTGGGCGCTCTCATCAGGGGCGATACTCCGCATTTTGATTATATAGCGGCCGAGGCGTCAAAAGGAATCGCGAACATTGCATTGCAGACGAAATTGCCGGTAATTTTCGGTATCGTTATGGCTGATACTCTTGATCAGGCGATAGAACGGGCCGGTACAAAGGCTGGCAATAAGGGTTGGGATGCGGCTCTATCGGCAATTGAAATGGTTGATCTTTACAGGCAGATTGATAAAGCATGACGAAAAGACGACAAGCGCGGGAATTTGTTCTCAAGGTATTGTATGCGTACGAAATTTTTAACCGTGACGTAAATGAGATAATCGAGGAAGTCCAAAAGGAAAGCTCAATTCCTGCGGGGCAGATTTCGTTTATTCACTTTTATGTCGGGGAGACTATAAAAAATCTGAATTCCCTCGACAAGGAAATCGAGCGACTGGCCGAGAATTGGAAACTGGACAGGATTGCCGTAATCGATCGCATAATTTTGCGGATGGGATTATGCGAGCTTCATTTCATGCCCGATATACCGGAAAAAGTTGCTATTAATGAAGCCGTTGATTTGGCCAAAAAGTATAGCACTTCTGATTCCAGTTCTTTTGTCAATGGGATTCTGGACGCGGCCTTAACTGAAATAAAACAGTGATCTAAAAATCCTAAGCAATTGTTAGTAAGGAGCATAAGCGGGTGGTATTACGAAAGCCCGCTTTTTTTATGGCTGGACATAGAGAATTTTTGTGTTATATTTATTGCCTTCAAAGTATAATAAACTAAACGTTTATGGGTAATTTTGAATTGGAGAGAACAGTCAATTTTGATGATAAAAGATAATTATCTGCATAAATCTCTTGCCGGCGCGCTATTCATAATTTCTCTGATAATATATAATATGACTAAGGCTCCAACCCTATCTTTCTGGGATTGCGGTGAATTTATTACCTGTGCCCATATCCTGGGAATACCTCATCCTCCCGGAAATCCCCTCTGGGTTCTTCTCGGTCGCATATTCAGCATCTTACCGCTTCATGAAGATATTTCGGCTCGAGTGAATATGTTTTCGGCCGTAAGCGGAGCCTTTGCGGTTATGTTTGCTTATTTGGTGACGCGCAGATTAATAATCATGTGGTGGAAGCCGGGTCAAATTGACGGCTGGAGGAGATTTACGGCTTATGTTGGGGCAGTTGTTGGGAGTATGATGTTCGGGTTTTCACAAACCCAATGGAATAATTCCGTCGAAACCGAAGTGTATTCACCAGCGATGCTTTTAATGATTATCATAATTTGGTTGTTACTTCGCTGGATTGAAGAAAGGGAAAAACCAACCTCAGTCAAATATCTACTATTAATTAATTTCCTGGCGTTTTTGTCAATCGGTATTCATCTGACGACGTTCTTAATAATGCCGGCGGTTTTTATAACCGTTATTTTATATTCTCCGAGATTGCGAAGAGAAATCTTTTTTTATGTTACAGGATTCTGTCTTGTTCTGATCGCCCATAATATAGATCTGTTTTTATGGTCAACCGGAATATGGCTGCTGGCGGCTATTCTTGGTGTGATAATTACACGCAAATACATCTGGAAATTTTCTCTGGCGCTGATATTAGCCGCCATTATAGGATATTCGGTGCAAATATATACTCCGATTCGTTCTGCTCAAAAGCCGGCTATTAATCAGAATGATCCATCATATTCCTTTGCGGCTTTCAAGAATTTTCTCGAACGCCGTCAATACGGGCGTGAATCAATGATTGAGCGGGCTATGATGAGACGGGCGGAGCTTAAAAATCAATTCGGAGTTTATCCTCGGATGGGATTCTGGGGTTTCTTTTCAAATCAATATGGAATAAACGGCCGTTCATTTGCGTTTGTGTTCGTTTTGGGATTGTTGGGAATTTGGGAGTTGATGCGCAGGCGTTCAAAAATCGGAATTCCCTTCTTTTTATTGATTTTACTTGGAACCGTATTTTTGGTTTGGTATATGAATTTTGCTGACGGTACCAGAATCGATCCGTTAACCGGTGACGGAAACCTTGAAGTCCGCGACCGCGATTATTTTTTCACTCCCGGATTTATCCTTTTTGGAATTGCAATTGGATTGGGAATAGCCGCCTTAATGGAAATGGCGCGTGAGTCAATTTTATTTAAGTCAAAAATTCTACGCCGTACGACAATGTTTGTTCTGTCTCTATTGGTCTTTCTTGGCGCTGTACCGGTTGTCGCCAATTATCATGTGTCGGATCGTTCGGGCAATTATATTCCCTATGATTTTGCCTACAATAACCTAATTTCGTGCGATGTTAATTCAATTTTATTCATCGGCGGAGACAATGATACTTTTCCGGTGTGGTGTCTGCAGAATGTTTATAAGATCAGAACCGACGTGACAGTCGTAAACCTTTCTCTGGCGAATATGGACTGGTATATCAGACAAATTCGAAATACAAAAAAGATTCCGATCAGATGGACAGATTCTCAAATCTCGAATCTGCGGCATCGTTTACTGGAGGGCCAGGTAAGGTACCGCATTCAGGATCAGGTTCATGATGAAATCCTGGCTGTAAACCGCTGGCAAAGACCGATTCATTATTCAATATCTATTCCGCCAAGTATGCGGCAATATCGAGGTCAGAAGATTGACGATAGGTTAGTCATGCAGGGTATGGTTCATCGTCTTGAGTCGGGAGATAGACCGGGTCAAATCGATATGGAAAAGGCCAAAGATCTGTATTTTAGTAAATTCAAATTTCGTTCAATTGCCGATGATAATATCTATAAGGATGAACGAACCAAGGCTTTAACCGGCAATTACACGACCGGATTAACACTAATGGCTGATTCTTTGCGTATGTTGGGACAGTTTGAGGAAGCGATAGAGCTGGCTGCATTTAGTACAAAGATCGTTCCCTATAATGTCGGCGCTTACAACTACCTGGCCCAGCTTTATATTGAATCGGGGCAGGAGCATTTAGTCGACTCGATTGTTAATTTCATCCCTCGCGAACGTGCCATAGAGATGTATTATACCTGTGCTATGACTTATGATAAAATAGGAAATCGACAAAAAGCTAAAGAAGTAATGAGCGCTACGCTTGATACCTTTCCCCATTTTTATAATGGATTTCGGCTTTACTCAAAATGGTTGTTTGAGGACCAGGAATGGAATCGGATGAGAGCTGTAATTGCAAACTGGCTGAAGAATAATCCTGATGATCCAGACGCGCCAAAGATAATAGAAACGATGAGAACTTTGCCCGCAAGCCAAAATGACACAGATTCTCGGGGAAATTGATTCGTGAATATTTTAGCGCTAAATTGGCAAGACTTGAAAAACCCCATGTCGGGGGGAGCTGAAGTTCATTTGGAGGAATTGCTTCGTAGGATCGCGTCCTCTGGCCATTCCGTAACTCTATTGTGTTCTAATTACATAGGAGGATTATCTGAAGAATTAGTTGAAGGTGTAAGAATTATTCGGACGGGCAACCGATATAACTTTAATCTAGTGGCTCCTTTTCATCTCAGAAGGCTTGTTAAGTCGGAGAATTATGATTTATTTCTTGAAGATATCAATAAGATTCCCTTCTACACCCCTCTATACCTTAATTTGCCAACGATAATTATTATCCCGCATCTTTTTTCTACGGCGGTATTTCAGGAAATTAATTTTATTTTGGGGAGCTATATATATCTCGCGGAAAAGCCTCTTACACGAATCTATCGTAATAAGCAATTTTGTGTCATATCCGAATCAACCGCAGGAGATATGATAACTCGAGGAATTCCTGAAAAAAATATTTCCGTGATTCATTGCGGCATAGATCGAGAGCTATATAACAATGGCAAGGGATTTCATAAATTTGAATATCCGTCGGTCCTATATTTGGGTCGAATTAAAAAATATAAATCGGTTCAACATCTCATTTCCGCCTTTACAATCGTAAAAAGCAAAATACCCAACGCAAAATTATCCGTGATCGGAATCGGAGATTATCTCGATACTCTCAGAAAACAGGTTCAGGAGCTAAAAATATCGGATGCGGTGGATTTTCCCGGATTTGTTTCCGAGGAGAAAAAGGTCGAAAATCTGTGCCGCTCTCATATTATGGTATATCCGTCTCTGAAAGAAGGATGGGGACTGACAAATATTGAGGCCAATAGTTGCGGTACAACGGTTATTGCGGCCAATACTCCCGGACTATGTGATTCGGTCAAGCACGATGTCAGTGGATTATTATATGAGTATGGAAATATTTCAGAGTTATCTGACAAAATCATTATGCTTCTCACCGATGAAAATGTGAGAGAGAAACTGGAGCAGGGCGGTTTGAGTTGGGCGGAGCAGTTTAATTGGGATAAGGCGGCTGATAAATTCCTTGATTTGTGTAAAGAGGTAGCCGGAAAGTAATGAGCGCGAGAGGCAAAAAAATATTTATGCAGATTGCCGGAATAGTTATTTCGGCCGCTCTTCTGTCCTACCTATTCTATAGAGTCGATTACACCGAGCTTACCGAAGCGCTCAAAGATGCCAATTACTGGTGGTTGATTCCGAATGTGATTCTCATTATGGTCACGATGATTTTCAGGGGATTGCGCTGGAAACATATGTTTTCCCCGATAAAAAGTATTCCTTTCTCAAGATTGTTTTCGATTACGATGATTGGCTTTATGGCTAATAATGTTCTTCCCTTTCGCCTGGGAGAATTCGTCCGGGCGTATTCATTGTCAGTTAAAGAGGATATATCGAAATCAGCTTCGCTGGCGACTATATTTGTCGAGAGAATTGTTTTTGATTTGCTGGCCTTACTAATCATATTTTTTCTGGTTCTCTTTGTATCCCCGTTAATTCTCAATCAACAACTGAAATTTGGAGTCGTCGTAACCATCGTCGTGGGATTATTGGGCTTGTCATTTGCTGTTTATCTGAGCCGCCGCGGAGAGCGGGACAGCCATATTCTTAAAAGACTGCTCGGTATAATGCCCGGGAAAATCAGGCCCATTGTAAACGAAGCAGTAAAAAGATTCGCCACCGGGACGGAATTCATGAGAGACTGGCGGCAGATTTTCTGGGCAACTTATCATACTTTCATGATCTGGATGATAATGGGGATTTCAAATTACTTTATTCTGCTTGCATTTGGGTTAAAACTGCCGCTGGCCGCGTCATTTGTGATTTTAGTGGTCGTATCCATTCTCATAATGGTACCGGCGTCTCCGGGATTTATCGGCGTTTATCATTATGGGGCGGTGTTGTCATTAGGATTTTACAATGTTGACCAATCGACGGCGTTATCCTGCTCTATTGTTATGCATGCCGCTCAGTATCTGGTCGTTACATTAGTGGGTTTTTATTATTTGCGCAAAGAGCATATTTCGTTGAAGCAAATTGAAAAAGAAGTAGAGTATAATTAAATCGTCAAACGCAATAATATCATTAAAACGTTAAATCAACCTGAAAATCTAATCTTGACTTAAAATATTCAAATCTATATTTTTTTGCCGGAGGTTAATGATATGAAGAAATATATTATCGCCATTATACTGGTGTTGGTTTTAGTGAGTATCGCTTATATCAAGGTGATTTATTCAAGTCAGGAAAAACAGAGAATAAATTATACGGCTCCGGATGAGAATTATATCAGCAAAGATGATGTCTTATCCATGACTGATTCTCTGAGGCAGTATCTGATCGATTCAATTTATGCCGATATATCCGATTCCCCGGAAACGATCAGCGATAACTCCGGTGCCGACGAGCAAATTGCCCTGCTAAATCACACAATAGATTCTCTTGAAAATTCATTTAATGATCTGAACGCCAAATTAGATATATCCAGCAATGAATTACAAAACGTCAAAAATGATTACTCCGACCTGAAATTAAACCTGGCCGATAAATACTATAAGGGTGAACTTGCTAATCTTCCCGCGGATTTATCCGATTATGAAAAAACCGTATCGATAAAAGAAATAAAAAACAAAATAAAAAAATATTTTGATCTCACAACAAAACAGCTAAACGGCATCGCCATAAAATATAATTGAAGCTGTTGAAAAGTCCGAATCGCCACAGGCGTAATGGGATTGAATTATGGTCCGCAAAAGGGAATCTGATTTTGCTGAGATTATTGTCGACCAATTATTCATAGAATCCTTCCCAACAGAGTCTTCGGCCTACTTCAAAACTGATTCCGACAAGATTCGAGATAAAAAGTTCGACAAATTTCGCAATAGATTTCGATGGCATTTATCACGATCACTTAGTCCGAGACAAAAAAAGGTCATGAAGTTGACTATTGCTGGCAAAAAACAGCGAGAAATAGCGGTAATTCTGGGAATCACACAACAGGTTGTAAGTATTTATAAGCGCCGTGCTATCAACAAGATAAGAAAATTATTAGTTGGTTAGGTGTATGTATATTTCCTTATTTATGAGAGGATTATTTTTAGGCAAGCGAAATACCCATCTCATTACTTTATAATGATGGATCCCTCACACCGTAGAAAGCACCAAAAAATATTTAGCTGGAGGTGGTAACATTGTAGGATTACTCCCCACGTAATACCGCCGTTCTAAATCAATTGAACCTCAAGGGGAGGTGTTATGCCGAAGAGAAAAAAGGCGATCAAGTACGCGAAATTAGGAGAAAAGGATTTGTGGCATCCTTACGGCTTACAGTCATTGAATTCGGAAAGATTTATTGTCGTAGTCAATCGAATTCTCAAAGGCAAGATCGGATTGTTGCCCGGGCGGCAAATGGGGCCGTTGCAGGGGACATCATTGGAGCTTTAGGAACGCCGCAAATAGCCTAATGATTTCTTACAGGATGAGGGGGGATTCTCGTTGCTGTAAAAGTAAAACTTGAAAATTGGTTTTTGTGAACTGCGTCAAGCGCATGTTTAAAAGCCCTCGTATTTTTAAAACGGGGGCTTTTACTTATGATTGATTTCATTATTGATAGAAAGGGATTACTTCAACTTTTCCGTATTTTTCAAGTTGCGATAGCACTTCTTCAGCTTTCCCGACAAGAACCAGTTTATAATGCATAAGCGGAAAGTTATCTTTGGCGGCCTTCATTAAGGTTTCACTGGTTAATTTTTTAAAAGACTCCTGGTAATCTTCGTAGAAAGATTTGTCAAGATTATAGAACCATAGATTAAGAAATTTATCCGAGATACCTTCATTGGTCTCGAAACTCAGAGGATACAGGCCATTGCGATATTTGATTGTTCCAGTCAATTCCTCATCGGTCAGGGGAATGGTGTGAATCTTCTGCGTTTCATTTAAGATAATATCAAGGACTTCACCGACGGAAACGTTTTTGGTAAAGGTCGAAACGTACAAAACTCCATCGCCTGAAAACTTGGATGATCTCATGCTGACGCCGTAAGTTAATCCTCGCTTTACGCGAATTTCATCAACCAGGCGGGACGTAAAAGAACCGGCAAAGATTGTCCGCGCGGCTTCAAACGGAATGCGGTCCGGGGCGCTCATACCGGGACCGTTGGCGCCGAATCTTATCTGAGTCTGGCTGGCATCTTCTTTGTCGTAAAGAATAATTTCGACGCCTTCGGTTTTTTGAAAATCAGCCTTGACGTTCGGAAGATTTCTTTTGCCTTTCCAATTACCGAAATACGTTTGACACCATTGTGTGACCATATCAGCACTGATGTCTCCGCATATTACCAGCAGACAATTATCGGGAGTATAAGCATTCTCATAGAAATCCAGGGCAGCTTCCCGATTAATGCTCGAAATCGATTCCGGATTTCCCGAAGGGATATGGGAGAAGGGGTTTTCACCAAGAATGGAATTAAAGATATGCTCAGTAGCCATTCTTGACGCGTTTTCCAGGCGGCTTTGAAGATTGGCAATAATGCGGGTTTTTGTTTTGGTAAATTCATCTTCGGTGAATGACGAATTAAGTACGATATCGGCGAGAATTTCGATCGCCGATTCACCGTATTTGGATAAAAATTCACCCGAAAATCCGCTCATTTCACGCCCGCAATAATTGCTTAAAGAACCGCCTCGAAACGATATTTCTTCGGCTAATTCTTTGGCTGTACGGGTAGGGGTGCCGCGCATCAGCATTTCATTGCATAAATTTGCCAACCCAAATTTGCTATCAGGATCGTGTATCGATCCGCAACGAAATCCAAAATCCAGGGAAAACAACGGCAAACCATGTCGTTCGACAACGAGAATTTGCAGGCCATTATCGAGCTTTATAGATTTCGCGTCGGGAAGATTAATCTTGGCGGCGATAGGTGCGCCAAGAATTAAAACCGCAATACAACAAATAAATAACTTTTTCATTGTCCACCTCCTTCCGGAATCAAGACCGCAAGAGTGGAATTATTTTTCGTAAAATACTTCGCAGCGGCGTTTTTGACTTCATCTGCCGTGACGGCCTTAATCTTATCGACAAAACCGTACATCGTTTTCCAATCACCATATAAACTATGGTAGTAGCCAATTTCATGGGCAATGCCGTTATTGGTTTTATAATTCCTGTAAAAATTGGCAGTTAATGCATTCTTGGCTTTTTCCATCTCTTTTTTAGTCGGGCCATTTTTTATAAAATCAGCAAGAACCGAATCAACAGCATTCTCAACCTCCTGATATGTCTTGCTTGGTGATACTGCGAAGTAAAAATTGAAAAGGGAAGGATCGTATCCCCATCCAAATCCGCCGTACATTCCGGTTATCAATTCCAAATCGTTTAACAGAGCTTGTTGCATTCGGCTCGATTCTCCGGCAGTTAAGACTGATTGCAGGACTTCCATAGCATAAAGATCGGGACTGTCTTTATCACCAACGTGATAACCCAGCATTATATGCGAATGACTCGCGGGATTATTGATAATTACCCGGCGCGGCCCCCTCTGTTCGGGTTCATTCTTGACTACCGGCGGAGGCGGAGGTCCGGAGGGGATATCTTTGTAGTAATCCTCAAGTAATTTAATTGCCCTGGCAGTTTCGAAATCTCCGGTAATGACCATTACGGCATTATTAGGCGCATAATACGTCTTGTGATATAAGAGGCAATCTTCCCTGGTAATACTGTTGAGATCTTCCATCCAGCCTATAACGGGCCAGCTATAAGAGTGAGCCTTGTATGCTGTGGCGTATAGTTCTTCGTAGAGCAACCCGGTGTTGCTATTATCAATTCCGACCCGGCGCTCTTCTTTGACGACTCCGATTTCGGACGCGAGCATTTCCGGCTCGAAAGCAAGATTCGCCATCCGATCCGATTCCATATCAATGACTAATTCCAGAATATCCGACGAGAAGTTTTGATAATACGCTGTCATATTTCTGGAAGTATACGCGTTAGAATACCCGCCATTTCGCTCCAGGGTCAAATCAAACATTTTGGGTCCGTATCGTTTGGCTCCGTTAAACATCATATGTTCAAAAAAGTGGCTGATACCCGTGATGCCGGGCCGTTCATTGCGCGATCCTACTTTGAAGAAAGTATAGGTGGATATAAGCGGCGCGTTATGATTCTCATAGAGCAGAACGGTTAGACCGTTGGCAAGTTTGTGTTCGGTTACGTCGTACTTAAATTCCGCCAGAATCGGCGATGCCGCAAAAAGCACAATTAAGAAAATTATAAATTTTTTGGATAGATTCAAAAATACCTCCTTGATTATTGATTGTTAATTCAGATCTATTCCATTTTTATCAATTTAAGATACGCTATTTTTTCCTGACCCGAAAGGAAAAATAATTATTTAACAATTCTTACGAGATGTATATAAAAGTGGTTGCGTATTAGATAGGAACCTATTTGAGCGCTGTCAGGTATAAGAACCAATGATGAAAAATTGGATAATTCAAATATTGATTATACTTCTGCTGTCGGCAGTTCTGGCGGTTGGTATCAATAGCATTCGCGATGATGGAATATCGTTTATCGGCAATTGGCCGTCCCGGACGGCTGAGGCGGGCGAGATGATTCTTCCACCGTCGGCCGAAGAAGGCGATCCTCCATTTATTTCTCTGGATGAAGCCGTTGCCTTATACCAATCAACGGATAACATATTTATAGACGCCCGCGATCCTGAAGATTTTGAATATGCCCATATCAAAAGGGCTATTAATATTCCGTTTGATTATCTTGACGAGCATTGGGAGCAGGTCATCGCCGAAATGGATAAAACCGCCCATTATGTAATCTATTGCAGCGGCACCGAATGTGAATCATCATTATTCCTCGGACGGTATTTTCGTGATGAAGATTTCGTTAATAGCAAAATATTTTATGGCGGCTGGGGCGAGTGGGAAACCAATAATCTTCCCATAGAGGCAAAATCAAGCGAGGGGGAAAACCAGTGAGAAAATTCCTTTCCAATGATTTTGTCACGATGATATGCAGGTTATTATTTGGCGGGATATTCATCTACGCCTCGCTGGATAAAATTATCAGCCCCGACCAATTCGCGCGCATCGTATACAATTATCATCTATTACCGGGTTCGCTGGTGAATGTATTCGCCTTAATCCTTCCGATGAGCGAGTTTATGGCCGGATTATTTTTAATTTTAGGTGTCTTTTACAAAGGAAGCCGCAATTATCTTATAATCCTGATGATTGTGTTTATGATTGCCATAAGTATAAATATTTTTAGAGGCGTAAATCTTGAGTGCGGATGTTTTACCGTCAGCTCCAAAGCGAAATCGCACGGTCTTTATTTAATTTTACGAGACATCGTTTACCTGATACCCGGAATCGCTCTGATGTTCTCGCACAGCGTCAGATGGATGTTACAAACACCATCTCGGGATTAATCAATCAATTATCCGCGGTGTCAGGAGAATCAACAAGTCGGTAGTCTTAATCTCTTTCGTATTATGCGTAAACAGTGAACCCAAAAACGGGATTTCACTGAGAAGAAATATTTTGGATTGATTTTCGATTTGAGATTCTTTGAGCAGTCCGCCCAGAGCGATCGTCTCATTATTTTTCACCGTTACAGTGGTAGTAATTGAACGCCGCGATGTAATCGGCTTTTGATTTTCGGCCGGCCCGGTGTATCCAATAATCTCTTCGACAATCGGATGGACCCGCATTGTAATCGTGGAGTCATTATTTATTCGAGGTGTGACTTCAAGAGAGATACCGATCTTTTCATCCTGAAAAGTAACAATATCCTGAATGACGGCGCCTTCGGAAAAGCGATTAATAGTCTGAATTGGTATTACCGTTTCGATATTAATTTTGGCCGGTTCATTATCCAAAGTGGTCACGCGCGGATTGGATAATAATTTGGAATTATTCCGCTGTCGCAGGAAGTCTATAACTATATCCATTTGATGGACCGATAAATGACCCAATTGCCAGTTGCCTGTTTCGAGCGGCATCATTGCCGCTTCGGTGGTGTTATCTGAGAGTGATGATGATTGCTGTCCCGGAGCCGCCACGCCGTTAATTGAAGCCGAGATGGACTTAGGCCAGTTAATTCCCAGTTTTTCATCATCGGTTAAATTGGTCTCGATGATTTTCGCCTCTATTGTGATTTGCCGTCTTCTTATATCGATTTGATCCAGTAACACCCCAATTATTTGATGATTTTCCGGAGTGTCGAATACCACCAGTTCATAAGCTTCGATTTTGGCTTCAGGAGCATCCTCTTTGGGAGGAGGAGCTATCGGTATTATTTTGCCCTGGCCGGATTTAAGCGGCTCTATCGCGGCCGCCGCCGCTTCGGCGGAAATAAATTTCAATTTATATGTTTTGGCAATATGTTCGCCCGCAACCTGCTTATCTGCCTTTTTTACAATAATAACATCTTCACTGAAATAATAATTGAGACCGTTCGGCAGGAGTATCGCGTCCAGAGCGGTATTGAGGCCGACATTATTTATATGGATGGAAATATTTTCTTTGATGTCTGATGAAACTACCAGGTTGAGGTCATTTTGAACCGCCAGCATCTTCAATACCGTATTAATCGGGGTCTCATCGAAATTAAGACTAACCCTGGCATTGGGATTGAAGTTATTTGGCCAACCGCTTTGTGTGAAGACCAAAAAAAGAGCAAACCAAAAACATATTATTCTAATTTGTGATTTCACAATGACTCCTTCCGGGGAAACAGAGTTATGGTTTTCCCGGCTTTTTCCAAAACGACGCTTTCCCTGGCAATGTTTTTAACATGATAACCGCTGATTAGATCACCAACACCGAGGACGCGACCGTTTATAAGCGCCTGTGCGTTTGTCTGTCGATAGAGAATTCCCAAAAGGTGCAATTTTATTTTTTTTGTTTTTCCGGTTACCCTTTTTCGATTATGATAAAACGGGTTTTTGGTGACAGGTTTTTCAGCGTAAAATGCAAAAACTGAATCATGGATTATTTGGTTTTCGGGTATGGCTTGATTCTGTCCAATGTTATTATTAACCGTATTTGCGGCCACCTGTTGTTTCGCAATATCCTGCTCCTGGGGTTTTTTTGCCCATCTTTGTGACAGGTTGGAATATCCCCAGATGACGGCGATGATGAATATTCCAAAGACTATTGATTTGCGGACTTTTTCATTCAAGGCTAAACAACCCCATACGGTTTGAAAGGCCGGCTACAAAGGCCAGATTAAAATAACAATCGGGATAGAGTTTTTCGGAGCCGATGATATGACTCTCAGTCAGATGGTGGAAATATACGCTTTTTTCAATCTCCTCACATAGGCGCGTGATATTGTCAAATCTCCCGCGGATCTTGACGCTCATCGGAAGATATACAATTGATTCGGCGTTGTCCCATTTACGTAAGAATTGGATAACTTCATTGAGAGACGGCGTAATTTCTTCTAACTGATATCCCGGACGATGACAAAATGAATCAATCGTGTGGTAGAGTGCGATAACTTCATCTTCTCCGGAAAAATTAGATTCGATATTACCAATCGCCGAATAAATTTCCTGATTTTCCGCCAGCAGATTATCGATATTGGATAAAGAGGTATGATAGGCTTCGAGTTTTTTGTGTTCGCGAAACAACTCATCATTTAATGACCTAATTCGGCTATCTGCCGGTTTACCAATGAAAAGATAAAAACCACCCAGAAATAATGCGAATATAACGGTTCCTGTTACAGTCAGCTTGATCATACTTGAATATCCATCATTATTTGAAAATCAAGATCGAATTCTTCATCCTCTAAATTCTTGTTATGACTGATTACTTCGACGTTGTTGAAATACGGATATTCTTCAAGAGCCTTGATATATCCGGCCAGAACAATCTCGGGAGAAAAGTTTTTGATCCTCACATGTCCGGTTAATCGCATGGAGTAGCCATTTTCTTTTTGAATCGTATGAATTTCCGTAAGATTAAGACTTTCGGGAATATCAAAAGATAACGATTTGATCAAGACGCCTAAATGCGAGTGCTGCTTATCGGAACTCATACGAAGAAATTCTTTGCCGCGATTTAGTTTCCCGACAATATTCAAATAGGTGTGATAAGCCGGTGAATTTTCTATTTCAGTGATTTTGGCGCGAATACTTTCCAATTCCGACTCGACTTTTTGTTCCTGGCTCTGTATCATCCCAAAAAGGCCGCAGGCAATAATGATAAAAGCCATCGCAATCAGACCCACTCTTGAATAAAATTGACGCTTCACGGCCTTTTGTCTGATTGCATCCGGAGCCAAAGGTCGAAAATTCGGATTGGCGGCCGCGGTTGCGATCACTGGTAAATTTTTATATAGGTCCCGAATTGATATACCCGATATCCTGGGCATTTTTGGTGCCGGATCTAATAAATATTGACAGGGAATTCCGGTCGTGGAATTTATGTAATCAAGCAATTCAGAGTTTTGGGATGTTTTGCCAGAGATTAAAATCGTGTCAATCGCCGCGTCTCGAGTGTGGGCTATATATATATCGATAAATGATTGCAATTCACTAATAATCGATTCAATATTTGTGATTCCGGTCCGAACTGAAGAATCAAAAAAGGGCAGGGACATAAATTCCTGGAAAAAACTCAACTCATTATTATGAAGAAAGACAGCAAAACTGAGATTGTTATCAAGATGAATATGCAATTGATACCTACCGGCATTTTTATCACTGATTTTGACGAAATCTGAAGTCAAATTTGGCAGGAAATTAATTTGTCCCGGCTTCAGACCCGCGTTATAAAATCTTTGATAAAGATCCTCAATAATCTCTGATTTCACCGCCGTAATATTAACGCCCAGTGAACTTATTTTTTTGCTTTCGCCACGCACTTTATCGGCGATATGGTAATGAAGGCGGCAATCGCTGAATTTGAACGGAAATAGTTTCTCTCCTTCCCATAGTACAGCGTTGGATATTTCGCCGGAAGACATAACCGGTATATACATGCGCCTGAATGCCATATTTTCGCCATATAGGCCGATATTAACGGGAATAGCGGGCAGTTGATTCTGATACAAATAATTCCTAATAAGCTCAACTACTTTTGAAAAAATTTCCTGAGATTGGGAACTTTCAATCAAGTCAAGTGGGAAAGAGGCGATATCACGAATAAAATTTTTGCCGAATATATTTTGAATAAGACTGAGATTAACCGAATGACGACCGAAAATAACGCCCAACCTCAATCCAACCCGTAATCCGGTCAACGGCGTCGTTCTGAATGTCATTGTGGCGACGTCATTATCTATTGTTGACAAATTTTGATCCGCCATTTTCATTTTGCGCGCTCTTCCGGATACGGTTTAAAAATCATCAATTAAAAGCTGACTACAATTGAATCGGGTCCGCCAGCCGAAGTTATCTTGCGATTAATCCCATCATAAATATAAGCGACATCCCAGGCATCTTTTAGATAGTCATTACCGGCGCTATCAACATAAGGCCCATTCCATCCGCGATGCAGGAATCTATCATAGGTCGCAATTGAATCGGGCTTAATCGCCAACTCCGAAAGCGTAATCGGAGGATGGCCTACATCACCTTCAAATCCGGGGTTGGCGTGACGGTTTCCCGCGATGACTTGGGGATTTCCGATTATCGCCCGTTTCAGCGTAAGCATTTCGGTGCGAGTCGCGTTCGTTTTTGAATTTTGGGAAACATCGCCCATTTTGGGAATAGCAACCGCGGCGACAATTCCCAAGACAATAATAACTATTATCAGCTCGATTAAGGTGAACCCTGAAGAGTTTAACCTCTTTTCGACTGGCATATTACCACTGATTCTCGCCGGCAGTATTAGTATTGGGCCAAATTTCTCCTGTCGCAGTATTATAGGCCCATCCACAGTCGATTCCAACTATCGTACCTCTGGATACTCCGGCAACAATACTATCGGAGTAATTGGCATCGGGGCAATACGGGTTCTTCGGTATCTGCTGTTCCATTACGATACCGATCGTACCCAGGCTATCAAGAGCCGGCCAGGTGGCGGATCCGGTTTTTACAGCCTGGTTAGCGTAATAAATAGTAATAGCCGAACGTAACCCCCCCAGGGCGCCCCGACAGGCTGCTTCTCTTGCATCGGAGGTTATATCCTGGTATTTGGGAATGGCGATAGCAGCGAGGATACCAAGAACGACGATTATAATTACTAACTCAATAAGAGTAAAACCGGAATTTTTGGCAAGACGCATTTTTTCACCTCCTTGAAACAGTTAAATAGGGTTAATAGATTCCTATAAATCATTATCGGATTATTAATTGCAGATTTTAGCCTGCTTATCGAAATACCTGAATTAAATTCCACATCGGAAGGAAAATCGACAAAGCCAGTATCAAAATCATGGTTCCGATCACTACTATTAATATTGGTTCTACCAATGCGGTCAGATTGCGAGATTTGTACTCCAATTCCATTTCGTAATGATTGGCTAATTCACCCATCATTGAATCGACTGTTCCTGATTCCAGACCAACCTGAAAAACCTCTAAGGCCATGGCCGGGAAATGTTTATATTCTTTTTCCCCTTCAAGTCCTATTTCCTGTCCCTTTTCAAAAGATTCGGCAATTTGGGAAATTTCGGAGGCGATGACCTTATTTGAGGTTGTTTCCTGAAGAATATTCAGGCAGCTGACCATAGGAACGCCACTTTTGAAGAGTGACTTTAGCATTGTCGCAAAACGAGCAACGTTGAACTTGATGGTTAAATCCCCAATAATTGGAATCTTCAGGATCAACTCATCCCAAATAAGCCTTCCCCTGGTTGTCGAAATGAATCTTTTCAAACCAAAAATTCCAATAATTATCAAGGCCAAAATCAGATACCAGTAAGAAGAAAAGACATTACTGACCGAGATCACGATTTTGGTCGCCAGAGGCAACTCAGCTCCGAATTTACCGTAGATGCTGGAAAATTTCGGAATTACAAAAGACATCAAAACGAAGATGGCAATTGTAATCGCGATTATTACCATGATAGGGTAGCGCAATGCCGATTTAATCTGGCGAGCGAGTATCATTTCTTTTTCAATAAGGTGCCCTAATTGCTTCAGAACTTCATCCAATGTTCCCGAAGTTTCCCCAGCCGAAACCGAAGCAATATATATGGATGGAAATTTTTTCGGGTGCCGGCTCATGGCTTTTGAGAGCGTTTGACCCGACTGCAGATCATTTTTGATTTCCGCAATTTCTTTAGACAAGCCCAATTCCAGGGCGCCCTTTTCAATAATTGACAGGGCGCGCAGGAGTGGTATACCGGCCCGGTATAGGGTCAATAATTTTTTGGTGAAGACAATCAAGCTTTCGCGATTGGTCGAGCCGAAATTCCCCAAAATATCTGAAAAAGAAATACCTTCAGAGCGCGGCCTTATACTGGTTGGGATTAATCCTTGTTCCGAGAGCGATTGAATTACAATATCGCGCCTTTCAGCATCGGTCTCACCGGTAATGAGATTACCGGCGTGATCGCGTGCCTTATAAGTCCAGACTTGCTTCACTTGAACGTACCTGATTTATGGGCTCAACCGCGAATGAATTTGATACCGGAGAAGTCACTTTCAGAATTTCATCAAGTGTGGTTACGCCATTTGTGACGAGTTCCAGGCCATATTCAAAGAGAGGGCGATATCCAAGACGTTTTGCTTCATTGGCGATTGCGGCTTCCGATTCATGATTTAAGATCATTTCGCGAATAGAATCATTTATCTCGGCCAATTCGAAAATTCCGGTTAATCCTCCATAACCCGATTCACGACAAGCGCGGCATCCCGCACCATGATAAAATGTAATATTGCCAGGAATTCCGTCCGGAAAGGCGCGATTTAAAACCGCTGCCGACGGCGAGGTTGTTTCCTCAATGCATTCACCGCATATTGTTCGAACCAGCCTTTGAGCCAGAATCGCCTCGAGAGCCGAGGCCAGCATATAGCGTTCAATACCCATATCGTTCAGTCGCGTGATGGATCCAATCGCGTCATTAGTATGTATCGTTGAGAAAACAAGATGGCCGGTCAGAGCGGCGCGGGTCGCGATAGCGGCCGTTTCGGCATCTCTGATTTCACCGACCATTACGATATCCGGATTCTGTCTTAAAATTGACCGTAGAGCTGAGGCAAAAGTTAAATTGGCTTTCTCGTTTATCTGGACCTGATTAATTAGAGGGAGAGAATATTCGACCGGATCTTCGACTGTAATAATATTTTTTTCAATGCTGTTTATCTCCTGCAAAGAAGCATAAAGCGTTGTAGTTTTTCCCGAAGAGGTCGGTCCGGAAATCAAAATGAGTCCCTCGGAAACCTGAATATGCTGCCGCCAGGCCGCCAGTAGTTTCTGTTGCATGCCCAGTTCAGGTAATCCTGTTTTGAGATTTTGCCGGTCAAGAATCCGAATTGCAACCTTCTCCCCGTGTATGGTCGGCAGGGTCGAAACTCTTAGATCAACGATGTTGTCTTTAACGGCTATAGACATGCGTCCGTCCTGGGGTAATCGTTTTTCGGAAACGTCAAGGTCGGACGCGATTTTTAATCGAGATATTATTTCAGCCTGTAATTTTTTGGGAGGCGCGGCCTCCTCACGCATGATTCCATTAACCCTGTAACGAATCCTCAGTTCTTTTTCATCTGGCTCAAAATGAACGTCAGAAGCCCCGTCTTTGATCGCCCGGGTTAAGATCATATTAACCATGCGGACTACCGCGCCCTCGCCGCCGGTTAATTGTTCAAGGTTTATTTCAGAGGGTTCTTCAATTTCTTCGGATTCTTTTTCATCACCCAGGATTTCCCGAACAGAATCGGCGACAGTGTAATATTGCTCTATGGCCCTCGTAATTGCGGTCTTACCGGCCACGATCCTTTTGATGACACACTTGGTATGATATTTAATTTCGTCAAGGGCTATCACATCCAGAGGATTGACCATCGCGACGGATAGAGTGTTGCCCATTTTAAGGAAGGGAATGAGAGTAAATCTTTTAGCCATTTCAACCGGAATAGCTGCCAAAACATGAGGGTTTATAATCAATGAAGAAAGATTAATTTTGGGAATCTTGAGCTTTTCGGAAATAACCTCTACTAATTGATCCTCGCTTATAATTCCGGCGCCGACGAGAACGTCACCTAATTTATCATTGGAACCTTTTTGAATTTTAAGGGCGGTATTTATTTGTTCCTCGGTTACATATCCCTTTTCAACTAACAGGGTTCCGATTTTTTTTGATATTTCAGGGGCCATATTGGAAAATTTTTATCTGTTAGAAATTTCTCTTTTTTATCATATTATCGGTCTTAAAACGATTATCTTGAAGAAGGCAGCGTGAGTGAGAAAAACTAATTTTGGCGCAAAATCAACAACGAAATCCGTCCACCAGATACTAAATCTCTTTGTCTCGGTTTTGGCGTTATCTCTGACTCAGCATTTTAATATTGCTTTTGCGCAAACCGCTGATCAAGTAGTCATTGATTCAATTGAAATCATTACTGAAAATGTTTTCAATTTAAACGATCCCCGCTATAATAATTTCCTTTTCAAAATCGCCAATAAAACACATATAGTTACAAAACATTCGGTAATCAAGCGCGAAATGTTACTCGGTAAGGGTGATGTATTTGACACGAGCCTTGTTAACGAAACGGTTAGAAATTTACGCCGACTGCCTTATTTACTCAAAACCGAAATTTACTTGATAAAAGGGGATAACGGTGAAAACATAATGGTTGTCCGTACTTCGGATAAATGGACGACGGTCGGGGGAGTCTCCCTGCATCGCGCAGGGGGTCGCTCAGATATCCAGTTGGGAATTGAGGAAAATAATCTTCTCGGGTACGGAGTATTCACATCTCATGATTATTTTGTTCTGGAAGGCGATCGCAATTATTATCAGGGGGAAGTCCGGGATTCCCGATTTATGGGGTTGAATTATTCGGCCGGTTTTTTCTATTCCGATAATCCCAGAAGCGGACAAACGATAATATCGCTTAATAAACCCCTGTATAATCTCAATCAAAATTGGGGCTGGAACCTGAGTTATAATCTGAATAAACAAAGACTCGATTATTATATTGCCGAAATACTGGCCGGGCGCGATCGGTTCACCGGAAAGAGGTTAAGCACTAATTTTGTTCTCCGATATGGTCCGGATAACCTAAAGTACAGTTTTTATTTGGGGCATACATATACCAAGCTCAAGCCGCGACAAAGGTTTATTACATCGGATTCTATCGATTTCAACGGAAATATCCTGGATTCAGCTGATATTTTACGGCTATTGCCCGAAAAGCCGGTCGATACATTAAGCCATACTCTTGAATTGGGATTTCGGCTGCAGCAGGTCAATTTTAATACTTATCACAGAATAAACAGGTTTCAAAAGGCTGAAGATGTTAATTTGGGAATTGATATACTGGTGATGGGATTACTGGCATATGAGGCTAATTTCAAAAAACCGCTATATCAAAGAATAAATCTTTGGCCCCAATTAACGATTGGATTTGATAAAGGATATTTCAGGGCCGGTTCTAATCTGAGTTTCTGGTTTTCTGATGGCGCCTGGATTAGAAAATATGTAAAGCATTACTTTAAGTGGTACGTCAAATATCATAATAATCACACTCTTGCCGTAAATATCAATGCCGTATTCAATCATTTTCAAAACCATTCACTAACTTTGTATCTTGATGAAGACAGAGGAATGCGCGGATATCCGGCATTCATTCTAAACGGTGATAGCAGAATTGTCGCCAATATTGAAAACCGCATATTTTCTGATCTTGAAATTTTATCTGTTGGTTTAGGGGGAGTCATATTTGCCGATATTGGCAATATATGGACACGGGAAACGGCTTTTTCAATTAGAGAATCTAAAATATCGATTGGATGTGGAATGCGATTTGGATTAAGTCGAAGTACGCAGGCTGAAATAGTCCGCGTCGATTTGGCCTATGCGATAGAAAGAAGAAGCTGGCAAATATCTGTAGGCACCGGGCAGTATTTTTAGCCATAAGTATTTGAAAATAAAGCGCAACATTTCCGGTAAAGAAATTATTATGTGCTTGACATATCCAAATAATAAACTAATTTATAGTTAGGAGTATTTTACTCGCCCAAGGATTATTAACCTGTTGAGTAGGAATAACATGGATCAACTTTTTAATTTCAGGATGGAAACGAAGGCTCTATTCATATCCTTGTTTCTGTGCATTGTCTTTAATTTGACAGTTGCGGCGGAGTGGAGCAATTTTGATGATATCTCCGTTGCTTATGAAAAAGGTCTGATAACCAGGACTGAAATGCTGTATGAAAAAAGCGTTATCCTGTTCACTCCAATCGAAATTTCTGACAAAGCGGCCGCGATTAGCTCTGATAATTACCTGAAATCCGCCACAGGTTTAATAGGTGAAATTAAGAATAACTGGGACAAATTTACCCCCGATCAAAAGGCATCGTTGTCAACTATGCTGGCCCGCCCCGGCAAACAATGCACTTATGATTCACCTTTAGGTTATTTTAAAATTTATTATGATACCAGCGGAGGAGAGGCGACTGTTACGGATGATTTAGATGCCAACGAAATTCCGGATTTTGTGGAAAGAACCGGTATTTATGCCGACAGTTCATATGTCACCTATGTAAATAATTCGGGTTATTATCCGGCGCCACTGGAAGCGGGTTACGATAAATACGAAATATTCTTAGTGTCTATTATGGCCTACGGCGCGACGGTATTCGAACAACCCGCTGATTCGCCCTGGAATGATTATACCTCATACGTAATGATTAATCGCAATTTCACCTTTGCTCCTCCCAATGATGACCCGGAGGGCCGTGTTATCGGGGCGCAGAAGGTAACATGCGCTCATGAATATTTCCACGCCGTTCAATTTGGATACGCCAATGATCTCGATAACAATTTATGGTGGATGGAAGCCTGCGCCACGTTTATGGAAGAATGTCTTTTCCCTGAAGTAAATGATAACTATGCCTATTTGCCCTTTTTCTTTAATGTTCCCGAGGAAAGTCTGAATTCCAGCGTGTACCTCCATATGTATGGCGCCTTTGTCTGGCCCATGTTTCTAAAGGAAAAAATAAATTCCCTGGTTATCAGAGACGTTTGGATGGCCATGAGGAATAATACCCCCTTAGATGCGGTTGATTCCGCCTTAATCGGCACGGGAAAAACCTTGAAAACAATTCTTCCTGAATTTGTCATCTGGAATTATTTCACCGGCAGCAGATATGTTGAAGATAATTATTACTCTGAAGCGATTAATTATCCTGAGGTACCCATTGATAGATATCATACGACTTTGGTACATGATTCAATTTTGCCTGTACAACAGCCATTCGGATTAGCCAGCAGTTATGTTGAATTCGAGGTTGGACCGGATGATAAGGGTATATTTGAAGCTATTTTGGAAGGCAGGCCGGTCGTCCGATGGGGTATCGGGACAATCTTCATGTCCGGGGATGCCAACGAAATATCTCATTATACCGCCTCCGCCAACGAACCGCTTTACGTTTATAAACCGCACATAGAAGATTTCGATAAAGTAATTATCACGCCGATAACGGTTACATCATTATCTTCCGGCAACTATTATTACTTGACTACCAAGTTACATCCTTATGGTGACGCCAATAATGACGGACAAATGAATGTCGGCGACGCCATATATCTGATAAATTTTATTTTCAAAGATGGTCTTCCACCTATGCCGATTATGGAATGCGGCGACGCCAATTGTGATGGTGGAGTGAATGTTGGGGATGCGGTGAGGATAATTAGCGCAATCTTCAAAGGAGGGGAGGAGCCCTGCTCTGAAAGAATACCTTAATGCTCTGAAAAGCATAGGTCCAAAACACTTTATTGTATAAACATAAATTACTATTGTTTTATGTTGACAAGAATATATGACGGTGGTATATAAACGTAAATCTCAACTAAGGCAAATTGGAATTATTGCAGGACTATTTACAGGGAAGTAATTAATTCGATCCGAGAGGGGGATCATGAGTTCAGGTTTTGAAATGAAGATCCTGATATGTGGCGATTGTGGCGAGGAGTTTGTATTTACAATTGCCGCACAGGAGTATTTTGCAGAGAAAGGATATACAGAGGATCCTAAGCTTTGCAAGACATGTTATATGCAGTTAAAACGGGAGAAAAAGAGTCAAGGGCGAAACATCGAAGCTGATTTTGATTATTCTACTGTAAAGGATGAATAGCGCAAAAGCTTCACCGTTAACGGTTCACAACTCTTCGGGGGTTACTCTTCAATTTCCGATGTATCGAATAGCTCCGGGTACGTAAAAGACATTATTTAGCGAGAATCATCTTTCGAACTTCATAACTGTTGTCGGTTATGAATTCATAAAGATATATTCCGCTCGGCAGGGTGTTCCCGGCGTTATCGGTACCGTTCCATTGAAAACTATATGTTCCGGACGGCATTATACCTTTATCATATTCTGAAATTATTTCCCCCAGTATATTGTAAATTTTAATCCCAACGTGCCCGGTATTGGCTAATGTGAATCTTATCGTGGTGATGGGATTAAAGGGGTTGGGATAATTTTGCTCCAGGATTATGCCGGGAAGAGATAAACTGGCGCCTTCGCCTCCTGGGTTTTGTTCATTATCCGAAGCGAGCGAAACGGAGAAATCGGCATACATAATCTCGCCACTATTGGAAATATTGGTTACCGATACGAGAGTAGTGTCACCAGCATAACTATTTGAGCCTGGATTCGTCCATGGCGCGAATTCATTGACGTTATTCGTGCCTGGAAATTGATCGCCGGCATCGCCAGTCGAGATAAGCTTTTCCAATTGATATAGGTTGTCAGCCTGTTCCAGGGCCACTAAATAGTTACCGAAAGCATCATGGGCGGGATGCCATTCATAATTATTATGAGTCAATCCTTCATCTATATGCCATATGCATAAGCCTGAACCGGGGAGAGCCGCGTCGTATCCGACGCGCTGTCGATTTTCTACCAGAAAATATTCATCGCCAATGACGCCGTTTATCCACAGGCGATAAGCTACCGAATTATTTTCTACTTCTGGAATAGCGGCGTTCGATTGGCTTGATATGATATTAATCGGCGTTAACCAGCCCAATTGAATCCTACTCCATGCATCGGGGTGGGCCGGACTATCTCCTAAGTATCCATTCCAGCATCCAATCGACATCAAAGAATAACTACCGGTTCCGTAAGAACCGTTGTCTTCATCGTACAAATCCGGCAAGCCAAAGGCGTGAGCCAATTCATGACAGTAAACGCCCATGGTCAAATCATTCGGTGAATTCCAATATTCCGGCATAACGGTATAATCGCTGATATAGACTCCGTCTTTGCTGCGCGGTTTGATAGCCCATTTATGCGACCACATATCGGCGGTATTCCCGGAAAATTCGGCGCCTGGCCCGGAATGAACAATCATAATAACATCGACATACCCATCGCCATCGTTATCATATTGTGAATAATCTATATTAGCATCAGCCAAATCTACCAAATCTTCACATAGTTTTTGTGAGTTATTGGGGTAGGCTGAATTTATTCCATAGTTATCATCTACGTAAAAAGCATATTCCTGCGGCGCTCGGTTCCAGCCCAGCGTCGAGGGAAGGTTTATGGAAACAATATCAATTTGACCGTAAGAAATTTCGTTATAGTAATTTCTTACGGTACCCGATTGGTTTTCAAATATCAATGTATCCAAAAACGATGATTGCGTCTGCGAAAGGTTATCCGAGAAATCAACGAGCAAGCACAAAACTCTGAATGGACCGGAATTTAGTGATGATTTATTTTTTTGTGCAATATTTCGTTTTTCCCGCATGTCTGCAGACGTAATTGATTTATTGCAATCGGGATATATTATCTCGCCGGAGGAGATTTTACTCTTCAATTTTGGATGAGGAGGCATGGCCGGTGACAATCCGGCCATACCTATAAACAGTGCAATCACTATCACATAGAATCTTTTGGCAATAAACAATTCCGGCATCATTAACTCTTAGATTCTGAAACCCATGTTGAGCGCAAAATTCAAACCCTTGCCTGATGCTCCGCTGATGGCATTGTAGCTGGCAATCGCGAAATCTAAAAATACGGCTGAGGCATTAATCCCCAGGCCGCCAGCATACGTGACGCCTCTTTTGCCTCCAATGCCGAAACCAGCTCGTATTGGCAAAAAGCTCAAAAGATGATATTCGGCTCCGGAGGTTATCCGTGGCCTGGAACTGCTGCCTGCTGCCTTCTTAAATCCCTGTTCCCATTCGACGGCCCAGAGCAGCGACCCCGTGGTTTTTGCGAATCCAAACCTGATTTTGGAAGGCAGTTTGGTTGAAAAATTCGGTATGGCAACGGTTGTATCGGAAGAAGTAATGATATCATCTTTACTCATATTGGTGACTGTCAGAGTATCGAATTCGAATGAATAGCGATGTTCCTCGGTATCTTTGTTCCAGGAGATATTGTTTAGAATATTAAAAACCGTCACCCCGACCGTATAGCTATTGTTCAATTTCAATGAGCCACCCAGATCGACGGCATAACCGCTGCCGCCCAGAGCCGTTCGAGACACTATACTGCCGGAACCTTCAAATCCGGTTGCCAGTGTAACAGCCTCGCCGTTTAGGTGTGTAATTTCTTCATACCCGAAACCTTTGACATATTTGAATGTCAAACCGGCGGCTAATTGACGGTCGCCTTTATGATAAAGGCGGCGTCCATAAGAAAAATTAGCGGATGCGACGCCAAATCCTTCGCCGTAAGTTCCATTGAGGGTAAGCGTGTCATTTAAGGTGTTGCCGTTGAGAAGAAGCTCCGCCACGGCATGGCTGATACTGATTTCAGCCGCTCCATATCCCGAGAATGAAATGGCTATGTTGCCAAATCCAAAGGATAGAGCGCTGGCTTCGACATCAGCGGAAACCTTTAATCCTTCCGCGGGGATTTTACTTAAAAGAGTCGCTTTATCGCCTTCGCTCAAGGTCGCTCCGGTATATTTGTTATAATCATCCAGAGAAAAGCTGTTATTGGATATGGCGGCGCCTACACCCACAAGTTGAAAGCCGTTATTTTTTTTGCCTTCTATCCCGAGATTAGCAGGATTGAAATAGGGACAGTCAAACCCGCGGGCCAGGGATGAGTATGCTCCGGCCATTCCAATTGCGCGAGCATTTGATAGCCCTGAGCCCAGGGCTGGATTAAAAGTCACAGCAAGAATTCCCAGAAGACAGATGGCACAAGTAATAACCTTTTTCATATTGGCCCCCTGATCAATTTTTGAAAATAAATTACCGGTCATGATTAATCCTCCCACAGATCTTCGCTAAAATTGAAATCAATCTCAATGTATCCGGTAATTTTCAAATAATCCGAAGCGCTCATTTTCACCGATGTCCCATTGGTACTGTGCAGAGTTATCAACTCACCGATCCATAAAGAGTCATTATTGAGAACCAGAACCGAGATAGAATCCATTGTCACGATGTTTTCAGTAATTATGGCCGAGGATACGGTGCCGTCGGGATTGAGATTCCCGGCCGGAACATCGATAGGACCTAAAATCACTTCAGGATTGGTATATAATGTTGCCGAATCACCGTTCAATAGTATTTCAGCCGATAAACCGACCGGTAGGTGGTTTTCAAAGGTCGCGAAAAAATTAGCCAGTTTGAGGCTGTTGACTATGCCGCTGTCTATATCAAGATTCGTATCTTCCCACTCACCATCAAATGTAGATGAGTCAATAACCATTTCCAGCGGTGAAGATAGGGTTACTTTGGTGACAATATAATCACTGGAGCTTATGGATCCCTGGGATACACCGTCGCCAAACGTGGCGCTTCCGGCAACAGTAAAGACTTCCGGAATCGGATCCATAAATGAAGCAAGGTTACTATCTACAATTATTGTCGTAACGGGGTTTGCCTGCGTCCCGGGGGCAATATTTCCGGTTATAGTCTTATGCTGGCCTTGATCGCCATCAACGCTGATATTAAAACTTCCGGGGATGTTGACAGTATTTTCTACTTCGAGAACAATCACCGCCGCCGGCAATTGCATCTGATCAAAACCGGTTGGTATCTCAATTTCCTGCTGGATTGAATCAAAATTGGCCGATGTGGGAGCAATAATGCCCTGCACATTTCCGATGTTGAAATTTTGCAGAGTGGCCGCTACGCGGAAATCGTCGTTGGCATTTATTGTTACTTCGTAAGGACTTGATGAAGCAACGTCGGCGCTAACATCTACGCTCAATCCCTGCGGCATGGTTTGATCAAGAGGTTCAATAGTATAGCCGCTGAGATCATATATTAATGTATTCTGTTGCTGAGCTAAAATAGGCTGATCTACCTGAAAAGAAATACCGCCTTCTTTTATATCAGGCAGTGAAATTGTCAGTGTTGCGGGAATGTTGGTGTTATTATAGATATCAAGTACCAGTGTTCCCGATAGCAATTGAGCAATCTCCAATTGATGTTCAGAATCAATATCCACGCTGTTATTGAATGCTTTTGTTATCTGTGGGGTCTCTGCCGTGGCTGAGGAAACGTTGAGGCCGTCGGGCATACCTACTGATGATGTCAGCGATTTTCCGGATAATGAGAATGACAGCTGTTGTTGAGCATGACAGTGAATTTGGGCGCTTAACTGATTAGAGATAGTCTTTCCGGCAAGATTAATACTGTCAACCGATGACGATCCAGACGGAATCCCGCCGGGAATGGAATAGGAAGTTATTTGAATATAATTAACTTCATCATTGATAGTTACTATTACAGTATCCAGATACAAGCCGAAATTATTATCGATTGCAATTACCGCAAATCCTGATGCAACTGTGGCGCTGGTGAAATCACCCAGAGCCGGTAATGTACTATATATGGTAAAAGAAGTATCTGGAAATGTGCCGGCTGGCACTCCGGGAAATTGATCTGATAGATTGATATCGAAACTCGTAGCCGCAATTGGATCAAGAGAAATTATTCCCAATGATTCTGCCACCGTTTCAGTTATATCAGTAATTGAAAATGAACCATCGATGACAACTGTATCGAGCAGATTTTCATAGAAAAACATTGGATTACCGTTCTCGTCGACGGTTAGATTTTCCTGGTCGATTTTCTCGATAATTTCAGACATTATCCAGGTTTTGTTGGCCAGCGGAACTACTATATTTGTGCGCCAGCTCGGAGCCTCCGGCTTTTTAATTGTGCATTGAACAAGCGTCAAAAAGACTATGATGACAACAAAAGCGCAAACCAGATGGCCAAGCCAGTATATCATCTTTCTTGATAAACTTATCTTATCGCGTTTTCTTTTCGAGGCCATTATTCCTCCCCCTAAAAAGGTTTATTAGCTATGGGCATTTTTGCAAAGCCTGTGCCGAGTCGCTCAAATAAGTTATGTCTATGATTGTCAATGAGATAAAGATTGTGAAATGGCCGTGAAAGATTTCAAATTATGGGATTAATCCTACAGTCAATAGGGCGGGTAATTATTTTTTGAGTTATCTGGCAATAAAGTTGACAAATGTTATTTACTTATGTAATATAATGATATGAGTGTTCGCAAAAACCGTTATGCCCGCCTTCTCGGTATATTGAATATGATTCAAATTTGAAAAATGGAGGGCTTGACTATTCAATTCAGGCCAGTGGCTTAGAAGAAATAAGCCGGTGGCTTGTCGGTTTCGGCGCCGACGCTAAAGTAATTTATCCCAAAAAATTATCCGACCTGGTCTGTAATCTCGCTGAAGGCGCATGCAGCGATTATAAAAAAAGGGGCATTAAATAAAATAATTCCTGCGATACGTTATCAGAAATTGATTTAAATTAAACATTTGTATATATTCAACCGTAAATGTGTAAATATCAAATTAACATATATTCAGACACAAGGAGATTGAATGAACGCACAGGAAGTTTATAATGAACTGATAAGGGAAATAAAAGAAATCAGTCTGCTCGGTTCATGTTATGGTGTGCTCGAATGGGATCATCGAGTTAATATGCCACCTATGGGGGCGGAAATTCGCGCGCAGATGACAAGCCTTTTGGCCGGAATGATGCATGAGAAATTTGTTTCGCCCCAGGTCGGTGAAATGATATCGGCCGTTGAAGAGTCGGACCTTGTCAAGGATCCTTTATCGGTAGAAGCGGTGAATATTCGCGAGCTGCGCTATATGTATGATAAAGAAATCAAACTGCCCAAGGATTTGGTTGAAGAGATCGAAAAAACAACCGCCCTGGCTCACAATGAATGGGCGGCCGCCCGCAAGGCAAGTGATTTCAAAATATTTGAGCCTTGGCTGAAAAAAATAGTCGATCTGACTAAGAAAAAAGCGGAAGCCTACGGTTATGAAGGCGAGCCGTATAACGCCCTATTGGATAATTATGAACCGGGAGCGACAGTTGACGAAGTTGCTGATGTTTTTGAAAAATTACGCGTGGAACTGGTTGAATTGCTGGTCAAAATAAAAGATGCTCCCGAAAAACCGAAGGTATCGATTGTCGAACAACCGTATGATATCGCCAGGCAGAAAATTTTTGGAGAAATGGTCGCCGACAGGATAGGGTATGATTTTAATCAAGGCCGTCTTGATGTAGCAACGCATCCTTTTTCGGCAGGATTTGGCCCGGGTGATTCGAGAATCACGACTCGTTATAACCCTAACCATATCAATGAAGCACTATTCGGAACAATTCACGAAACCGGGCATGCTTTATACATGATGGGAATAGACCAAAAAACCCATTTTGGAACCCCAATGGGTAAGTCAATTTCTTTGGGAATTCATGAGTCGCAGTCTCGAATGTGGGAAAATATGGTCGGGCGCTCTAAATCGTTTTGGAAATATTTTTTCCCAATTGCCAAGTCGATTTTCAGAGAGCCCTTAAACGGAGTCACTCTCGATGATTTTTATGGAGCTGTTAATAATGTTGCGCCGTCGTTCATCCGCGTCGAAGCCGACGAAGTAACTTATAACCTGCATATTCTTTTGCGATTTGAAATGGAACGGGCTCTGTTAAACGGCGACGTCAAAATCGCCGACGCCGCCAAGGAATGGAACGAACGCTTTGAGAAGTACTTTGGGATAAAAGTGGACAAAGACGCCAATGGCTGTCTGCAGGATATTCATTGGTCTTCCGGTTATATCGGGTATTTCCCGACTTATGCGCTGGGGAATATTTATGCGGCCCAATTCTTTGCCCAGGCCAAAAAAGATATTTCCGATCTTGAACAACGGTTTGAGCAGGGAGATTTCTTGACTTTGCGGGAATGGTTAAGAGAGAATATTCATATTCACGGCCAGAAATACCGGGCCCAGGATTTATGCAGGAATCTAACCGGTGAAGGATTATCCCATATTCCTCTCGTTAAATACTTAAACGAGAAATTTGGTGAGATTTACGGATTATAGATTTGATATTTAAACGAAAAAGCCCGGGCTCAATCCGGGCTTTTTTTTATTTTTCCTCGCATGATTATTGCGGGCAATCGGTGCAGGGAGCAGGACCGCTCTTAAAGGCATAATTAATTATATAAACTGCATCTCCAACATTACAATCTCCATCGCAATTAGCGTCTCCGGCGATTTTCACCGGTAATGGTTCGGGGCCACCCTTAAAGACATAACTAATTATATATACCGCGTCTCCAACATTGACCGATTGATCACCGTTAGCGTCACCGCAGGCGAAATAGGGATCACCGGTAATCGATATATCATCAATATACCAGCCTTCCTCGGTAACATAACCATCCGAGCCAAATCTAAACATGATTTGGACGATTCCCGCATATGAAGAGAGGTCAAACGAAGCCTGAATCCAATCGAAACTACTTGAATAACATGGGGTTCCGGGTTCAAAGGGACTGGCGGGATTATTTATAATGCCGCGAGGATACCCCCCGTCAGGAGTTATAAAAAACCAATTGCCGTCTCCCGATGAAATCCAGACATTACCTCCGTCCCACGCACTATCGGGATCAGAATCACCCTCGGCGTCCATCCAGTGCCAGAATTCCAATATGGCGTTATTTGGCAATAAAAATGGGGGAGAAATCAACGCTCCGTCGGAATTATTGGCGTAATCATTTGTCCCTGCGCCGCCGTACTTCCAACTCGTAGTTCCGCTGTAAGCTCTTTGGGTTTCAATGTGCCATTGATCTACATACATCGGAATTATTTTCCTATGTGTCCAATAACCCGCGCCGGATTCCAAATCATCGGAAAAACCTGATTCATTTCCGATATAAACGAAAATAGAATCTGAATACGAATATCCTCCAAATTCGCTTAACGTATAATTTAGCGTAATAATATAATTCGTCGGACAAGTGGGAGATATTGATAATTCAAGATTATCGAGAGATGTGCATTGCTCTCCCCATTGGATAATCTCCTGAAAAGAAATGGACTCAGAGGTTATATCAACATTTTCGTCTGCGCAGGAAAATGTGCCGGTAGTGTTGACGGCGCCAATTCCAAAATTTTCTATAGTCAAGGAAATTGATACGCTTTCTCCCGGTTCAATTTTTCCATCTCCGTCGGCTTCGGTCATGGAATTACCGATATATATAAACTTCGGCTTATCCTGCGGTTTAATGTTCACAATTACAAACTCTTCCTCGTAAGGGCAAATATCATCGGGATCAATCCACCCGCAATATAGATTGTCAAAAACATACCAGGTGGTAAAGCTATTGTTCCATCCATAATTCATATGATATTCATATTGACCGGCGCCCTGATCGCGATAACCGTCACAAACAATAGAATGTAAATTAATACGATATTGAGCCGGACGTCCATTGTCGATCTCTTCGCGAATGACATTAAACCAGCTATTGAGATCATGGTCAATACGGTGTTCAACCCTGATATCAGTGCTATACTTGAAATAAGTAGGGAAGACAACGGCGCCATATGACGTTGACGCGCCCGACCCGCACACTCCATAATTCATTTCAAACGCGACACCAACCTCGTGATTCAACTCAGCCAGGGCGGCCTCCTGTTCGGCCGTACAACCGGCATGGCAATTATCGGGAATATTAGCCCAATCGTAAGAATCGGAATAATCGGCCGTTAACTCCTGCGCGGGGGTGCTTCCGTCACATGAATTATCGCCTTCCCAAATATATGAATGCTGGCCCATACCCGCAGGGGGCCATTGCCAGTAAGCCAAAATCTGCGCCGTGGCGGTGGCCACACAGCCAACTACGCAGCGCCCCCCGTCACCGGTTGGACAGTAATCATTATAGGGACTCCTCTGGTGCCAGGTTGTGGTGGTAAGCGGACCGGCTTCGACCAGAACGGATTTATCAAGGATATCGCCTGATAAAAATTCCTTTTCCGACTTGGTATATTCTCCCCATTTTGCTTGCTGTTGCGGATCAAAAATAGCCATATCCTCGACTTGGGACGCTTCCAGACTTCCATAATTTTCCGCGAAAATCTGGAATTTTCTCGATAAAGTCTCGCGCAAAAGCGAGAGAAAACCATTTTCCTGATTTTCATCCAGAGTTGATACCTCAGAATATGCTTTAATAGGGCTCAACTCCTTAAGGGACGGAACTATAATGAAACCGGACGGAGATATATTATATATGCGGGCCAGAACCGTATCATTAGAGTAGATTTCCTGAATGGATACAATATCCGGCGTTGCTGTTCCGGCCCAATGCCCATTTTGGACTACAGTTTTAGCAAGCCAGTTCCGACACACTCTTTCCATTTCATTTTCGGTCGCAACCTCCGCTTGTATAATTGATGATAAACATATTAACGGAATGAGAAATAATGCCAACCGAATGCACGCCAGGCAATTTCGGGTAAATTTTTCAAAGAGTCGATAATTGAGAATCATTTTATTTATCTTTCTGAGCCTAAATGTTAATTTGTCGATTTCTTAAGTACTTACCTTCTTCCCCAAAAATATAGAATTCGAGTTACTCCTGTTTGGACCGGACAATGAGGCATTATTTTTTGGGCGGTATTCGGGCAATTTTTTTCATGCTCTGGCAAATTCTATCTCAAATATAATCGAGAATTGTCCAGATGCAATAAAATAATTTCTTATTTGCCAAAATTACGAATTTCAGCCGCTTTACATATTACGGAACATAAAAAAAGAGGGCGCACTCCGGTCGGGTAGAGGGGGCTAGGAAACTACCCAGGGACAGCAGAATGTCACCCTCATTTAATAATTCTTAAAACTTATCTTGGACTATGACGAATTTATCCGCAAAATGTTTAAAATAATTTTAATTTCTATGCCCTTTTTTTATCATAAGAGTTACTTTAAATGTGAAAATCTTTCAAATTTTTAAAAAATACGGGAAAAAATCAGGAAATATTCGTTAAAAGACGGATATAATACATTAGAATTTGTTGGTTTTAACCGGGATTGTAAGCTGGAATTTTTCCTTGCGCTCTAATTCAATGACGATAGCGGCATAATGTGGCCCATAAGGTAAATTTTCCCACACCGGAGAAATCTCAAATTCGACTGTACTGTTACCTTTTAGCTCAAAATTGGATTCAGAGACGACGAAACCGGAATCGTGATCGATTTTTATACTCACGGACGCTTTCTCATTAATTAGATTCTGCAAAGAAAACTTTTGGGATTTTTTACCCATGATGAAAACGGTTGATATTGGATCGATTTTCACTGTTTTCGGAGAGCGTCCTATAATTAAGGCAAAATATACGTGAATTTCAGGATATGGTTCATAATCGGTTACAATGCGAACATCTTGTTGAACTTCACCTCTATAAGTTTTGGAGTCGAATTTTACCGGCAAAGTATAAATTTCCCCCGGCGGTATCGTAATGGGAGCACGGGGGACATGAGTGCAATCGCAACCGGGGATCAACTCAGTTATTGTTATTGTGTCTTTGTGATGATTCAATAATGTATAATGGTGGCTAACCTGGGCGTCTTGAGGTATAAATCCATATACCCAAACAAATTCCGAGGGTAACAGGGGAAAGTCATTGGTATCTATATTATCGTCAGCGATTCCCATGGAAATCAGAAAAAGCCCTAAAAGAGCAATCAGGGTTATTATCTTCATGTTGCTGTTGTCTCCTCAATTGAAAAACCATGACTGAGCATCCATTCGTCGGAGAAGCACTTCGAAAGATACCGAATCGCCGAATCGGCAAAGATAACTACAATTAAATCGTCGGGAGTTAAGTCTTTGGCAATTTCCAGGGCGGCATAAGTTGCAGTTCCGGAAGATCCTCCGGCCAAAACACCAAATCGTCTGGTTATCATACGGGCTATGGAAAACGATTGCTCATCAGTGACCGAAATTACATCGTCAATAACATTTGGGTCAAGAGCTTTGGTTACTTTTTCCGATCCGATTCCCTCTACTAAATAGGTTTGTGAATCATGTATTTTGCCGGTTTTAATATAATCGGCAAACATGGAGCCGGCAGGATCAACAGCAATAATCTTTACATCGCTATTTTGCTCTTTGAGATATCGCCCGACGCCGGAGACGGTTCCTCCGGTACCAATCCCTCCGATAAAATGCGTGATTTTCCCGTCTGTTTGTTTCCAGATTTCGGGACCGGTACTGTAATAATGAGTCCTGATATTGTCCGGATTGTCATATTGATTAAATAGAAAGTAACCTTTTTCCCGGGCCAGGCTGCGAGCCAGTTGATAGCAACTCCGCGGATCATCCCAGGCGGCATCGGTAGGAGTGCGAATAACCTCAGCGCCCAGAGCCTTGATGAGATCTACTTTTTCCTGACTCGTTTTTTCCGGCGTGGTAAAGACTGCCTTCAGACCATAGGCGGCCGCTATCATGGCGACACCCACCCCGGTGTTTCCAGAGGTATTGTCAATTATGGTATCACCCTTTTTCAAGCGACCTTCTTTGAGAGCTTCCTCAATAATGAATTTCGCAAGACGGTCCTTAACGGAACCTCCGGGATTCATATATTCCAGTTTGGCGAGTATTTTCGGTCCCGGATTTTGTTTATCATAAAACGGCAATTCAATTAATGGCGTGTTGCCGACCAAATCTGATATTCTATTTGGAAATTTCATCTACTTGAGTTCCTTTCACATTCTTCCGACATATTATTATACAAATTAAAGAGTGAGTTCAATGTTTTTTTTGCGGATTGTTATATGCTTGACAAAAGTTTTTTTTGCTTCTACACTGTCAATAGTCAAGGATGAAGATAAGGAGGTGCCATGGCACGCTATATAATTATTGTGGTTCTCTGTAGCGGACTGGTCCTGATCGGATGCAATAAGAATCAGGAAGAAGTTGACGCCCTTAGTCAGGAGGCAGCTCAGGACGACGCGGGGGCCGTAATGGATTCCCTGGAAGGAACCGGTGCGGGTGAGGAAATCGACACCCTTGCCGAAGTAACCGCCGCGGAGACGAGCGAAGCGCCTGAAGAGCCGAGTTCTGCTCCGGATTATTCAAGTTTATCCGGCTTTGTCGTTCAAGTCGGCAGTTATTCTACTTATGAATTCGCTCAAATGATGGCTGATAAATATATCGGCCGCGATTATCCGGCGTTTGTCGTAAGCGCTAATATTGATGGAATCACGTATTATCGTTTACGTATCGGGGTATATGAGACGATGGAAGAGGCCAAAGAAGTTGGTGAACTGGTTGCGGATCGTTATACGGCTGACTATTGGATAGACAATAATTGAAAATCGTAATCATTTAATAGTGATTCCGGATTATTAATCGATAGTTAAATCGCAAAATTAAAAACCCATCATTAATCGGTAATGATGGGTTTTTTATTTATAAGTATAAATCAAGATTTATGGTCTGACATATTCTCCAACAATTCTGTGAATAGCGTCAAATTTGGAATTATTCTTGAAAGATTTAATCTCATTCTCGGATACATTCTTCTTGAAATCGGCGTATGAGTCTTTAACTTTTTTGAAATCATCGCGAGCAAAATAATTGAGCATCAGATAGTGATAAACTTCAGCGGAACGCCGCGACAGGTCTTTAGCTTTACGAAGTTTTTTATCGGCATCCCGGTTTTTACCCATTGAGAAGTATATTTTGCCCATTTCAAAATTTGCGGTAAAATTGTTTTTATCTTTTCTTAAGACTTGTTTGTACAATCGAAGCGCTTCTTCGATATTATTCTTGCGTTTATAATATGAAGCCATATTGAGATGCGCCGGGATTGATTTATCATTAATATCAAGAGCCTTTTCAAACATATTCACGGCCGCGCTCTCACGCTTTTGGCTCGCATAGATTTCCCCCGCTCGCACATAATCAATTTCTGCTTTTGCGGATTGATTATTACTCAGATAGGCATCGGCCCGCAGCTTATAGGCATCGGCCATTGAGGGCTTTAAATTTATTGCTTCTGTCAGATTGCCAATCGCATCTTGTATATTACCGTTGGCCAGATTTGAATTGCCCATTTCATAAAAATCATTAGCGGTTTTCTGAGGCGGCGGTTCCGGGGCGGTTTCTTTCTGGATCAACTCAATCTTTTCGAGATTGGCCTTTAAAACATATGTTTCGCCGCTTTGTAACCTGACAGCACCTTTCCAGCTTTTATATCCTTTTTTGCTGACTTCGGCCGTGTGCTTGCCCACACGAAGTTTTTTATAAGTAAGGTTTCCCAATCCCAAGACCTGTCCGTTCATTTTAAGACGGGCATTTTCGACGTTGGCCTGTAATCTGAGCGACGAATATTTATTTTCCGCTTTATTTATCTCGGTAGATTTTCCCGTTGGGGAAGAATTAGATTGTTTTTGACTTTTATTTGATTGAGTCGATTGTGACGTCTTTGAATAAGAATACTTAGATTGTGAGGCCACTTCAAGATTGGCGAAAGCTCCCTTGCCCCCCAGGATCAATGTCGAGATTTCGCCTGCGGCAATTGATATTTCTTCAGATATCAGGGAACCATCTGATAATTTATATTGAATGGTATAAACACCGGTCGGGATTTTATCAAACCTGAAGAAACCCTGGGCATCGGAAATGACTTTTTTGCCTTCATTGGGCAGTGATATTTCCGCTCCGCCGATAAAGGGTTGATTATTATCTTCAAGAATAATTCCGATAATAGAGCCGTGTCCGGGAGTTGTCGGTGATATAAATTGGGAGCCAATTATTATCAGAAGTACTACCAATACGGTTGCGAAAGCCGCGATAGCATATTGACTCTTAATTTTTTTTGGCCTTAGGAGATAATGCTGATTGGAAAGTATCAGTTCCTCGCCCGTACTCGGAGAATAATTACCCGTCAATTGAATGAAGTTCCTGTGAAAATAAGCGGTCTTTCTAACGGGTGAGGATTGCCTTATCACCGGTTTCGGAGTTGATTCGGTTTTATTTATCTTAATTTTGTTTTCGTTGTCGATGTTTCTCTGTAGATCCGTGATAGGTGCCGTCTCTTGAGCATTCTCTTTGGAATCATTTGAGAGGTTGTTTATGATTGAACCTGCCGAGGTTGGCAAAACATAGTCATCATTTTCCTTAAATAGGTTGGAACGGATGTTTTTAACCTCTTCATCGGTGAGCCTTCCCGTTTTGTTATTGTCTTCCGATCCTTCGTGGGATTCAGGTTTTGCCTGGTCGCGGGTAACTAATAAATCACCGGGGTCACATAATTCAATCGAATCATCCTCATTGGCTTCAAAATCTTGATTGATTGCCATTAAATCTTCTTCATCCGCACCTAAATCAATGTGAGATGAAAACTTATCATCCTCTTCGACGGGTGATCCGACCTTTTTATCGTATGGCGCGCCGCAATTCGGACACATTTTTATTGATTTATCAACCGCTTGATATTTACAAATTTCACAGTAGGGCAAGCCCACTCCTTCATCATGTTTTTTTCACTAAACAAATTATCGGCTTATAAGTCTTATACTTGAGCAGTCGTTAATTAGCTTTTGCTTCTCAACGACCCTGAAATTCAAAAACTTAGGGGGATATTTATTAAAAACGGCTTGACATGAGCTATTGTTTTCGATAAATTATTTGTTCAAGTTTTTTTTGCGATGATGTCTTTGTCGGGAGGATGAAGAGGATGAGTTTCAACTTGAAAAACTGCTTACTGCTTTTGGCGGTTTGCGGGATTATTTTGGCAGCTTTTGGATGCGGGCAAAAGGATGATGTGTTAAAGCCTAAAGAATTTGCCTCTTTAACATTAAGACCTACCTATTTGCCGGAGCTTGATACCTTGTATGTCTACGAGCTGTGGGCAGTAGCCGAGGCTGACAATGGGGATTTGACTTTTAGTTCGATAAAATCAAGATCGGATACTACAAGAAGCAAATTCCTTTGGGATAATTCCCTTTATCGATTCCGTGACATTGACGGAAACGCCATTGACAGCGTATTTGAAATGCCGGGGTCATATTATGACTACGATTATCTGGCGATCTCAATTGAGAATCGTAATGATCTCGATCTCTCAGAACCTTCGGGGACTTTCATGCTAATTGATGACATTGTCGATCCGGTTAGCAGGCCGATTATTTTGAAATTTCCGGTCAGTTTTTTTGGCGCCATTGGTACATATATTACCGCCACCCCGACCGATGACTTTGTGAATTTTTGGAATGAGGATAAGGGGCTTTGGCTCTGCGCTCGATCGCTGACTCAGAGGTTTAACCATGATACCTTAGGCGTCGATAGTGTTGAAGTTGTTAATGTCGCTCCACCCGTGGATTCAGATACTACTGCGCTTGACACAATCGGAATCATAATTCCAGACACCGGTTGGACAATAACTGATACAACAATTATTTTTGGCTATGATACAATTCCGCATCGACGCATTAATATTGAATTCGAGACCGCCGTTGTTCCCGATTCAAACTACTTATTGTTCCCATTTTACGACATCGATAGTATCAGCGCCTTCCGTGGATTGGTTCAGTACTTCAATTATGCCGCTTCTCTTGAAAACCTTCCCGATGTCAGCCCTTTTGGTTGGCGTTATAACGCTTGGGTTTTTCATGAATATTTCCCGGAAGATGCCAATTTACCAGAAATGGTTCCTTTCGGATATAAATTGCAGGGTAGGTATGTCGGCGAACCGTCCTGGCGCGTTTTGCCCTTAGGAGCGTTTTTACGTCCCGACTCAGCCGATATATCAAACCCATATATTGATAATCGCGAAGTACCCAATTTTCCTGGCGAGGATTTTATATTGAATTTACCCCCTGGTTATGATGCCATTAATTTCAGAAATGCTAGTGACAGCGATGCGACCGGAGGTTTTGCCGCCGCGATCGTTGTAGGTGTGGAGCCTGATCCGGCAAATTTAACAATTGATGAAACCCGTAATTTCCCACTGTTTTTCCTTTCGAAAGATATCCCATATAGGGGTCCGGTATTCACTAACGATTTAATATTACATAACTACAGCCAGTTTTTACCGGTAATTGAAGTTAATGTGAGTTTTCACGAATAAAGAATCAAAATGTCCTTGAACCGGCATAGAAATATGCCGGTTTTTTTTATGCGGCCGTAGGCAGAACACCACGGCTTTAGCCGTGGATGAATGAGCCTTGAGGCGGTATAATACCGTTATGGAAGTTATCAAGACATCGCATAGCATGTATTGTTTGCAATATCA